>NZ_JBXCIW010000016.1:0-113101 GCF_056786335.1 Paenibacillus sp. Y280 | reverse complement strand
GTTTTTGCAGAAAAATATGATTTATACCAACATTTCTCCCTCACCTCTAAGGTGTCAAAGTTGTAAATCTAAGAATGAGTGAGAAAACAGGAGAAAACATTACTTTATAGTGGGAGGTTAACCATATGCTAAAACATCTTCTCAAACGATTGTTATACTCGCTTATGGGACGCAAGCGCCACGGCCAAAGGCATTACAGCAGCAGTGATTACCATAACGGGTACCGTCCTTACAATCGTCCTCACCGCGGGCACGGTTACTATAAGAAGAAGTACAGCAGCTATTCCAGCTAATACATGCAGGAAATGTCGAAAATGTTAGAAAAGTGTCAACAAAATAAACAAAATTCTGACGACAGTTTCATAAGAGGCTAAAAGGTTTACGTTAGAATAGGGGGAAATTGATCGGAGGTGTTATAGGAAATGATGAAAATCGTGACCTTCAAAAGTCGTTCCGTCCCTGTCTACTATCCTAACGAACAATCCGCATTCATAGATCTTCTTAATCATAAATTGTATGAACTGGAATTGGATTTTGATTTCCGCAAAAAATGGAGAAGAATTAAATCCGTAGAAATGGTACGTGATGTGGCTATTTTCCAATATAACGACGGCACAAAGCTTTATCTTGAAGTATGCTGATTATTGATAGATAAAAAGACCTGATGGCGCATCCCCTATTGTGCCCAAACAGGTCTTTTATATTTTTAAAGAACGGGCACTGCAATAATCGCCGGGCATGCCTAATTTTCAAAGGTGTAGTCGGCACGGCGAATCATGGAAAGGTCAAGCACATCAGGCTCCTGCGGCTTGCCGAGAAGAAATCCCTGTACGTAGTTGCAGCCCCATTCACTCAGCAGTTCGTATTGCTCCTTGTATTCGACGCCCTCGGCGATAACCTCGAGCCCCAGCCTATGAGCAAGCTTAATGATGCCTTCGACGATAATTTGTTCCGCACTATTGCGATCAATCTGTTTGATAAATGACTTGTCGATCTTCAAAGTTTGCACTGGCAACTGCTCTAAATTCGCGAGAGAAGAGGAGCCGACGCCAAAATCATCAAGCACAATGCGCACGCCTGCGGCACGAAGCCAGCTAAGGTTGGACAAGGCTGTATCGGTGGAGTTAATCATCGTATTTTCGGTAATTTCGAGCTCAAAATAGGTCGGGTCAAGCCCATAATCTTGGCATGCATGAAGCATCGTCTGCGAAAATGCTGAATTCTGCAGCTGCAGTGGCGAGATATTAATGGACATAATCAAGCTATTCATACCGTATTCACTCATACTCGCGAGCATTCTGCACGCTTCTCGCAGCACCCATTCTCCGATAGGAACGATCAGGCCGCTATGCTCGGCTATTGGTATAAATTCCGTTGGCGTAATAACGCCCAGCTCCGGGTGCCGCCACCTAATCAGCGCTTCGAATCCTCTTAGCCTGCCATCGTTCATGCGATAGATAGGCTGGTAGCTGAGATGGAATTGCTGCAAAGATAAAGCCGGTCTCAGTGCCGCTTCGATATCGATGCGACGATTAAGATGGATAGTACCCTCCGTATTATAAAACCGAGCTTGGTTGCCGCCCTGCTCCTTGGATTGGTATAAGGCCAACTCCGCTCGGCTTATCAGCTGCTCGCTTGTACGGCCATCCTGTGGAAACAACGCTGCCCCGATGCTCGTGGTCAAATACAGCTCAGTCCCATCGACATCTATAGGACGCTCGATTACATTTTTGATCTCTTCCACCGCTTGCTGGCTTTGCCCATCATCATGCTCGATTGGCATCGTTACCAAAAATCGATTTCCTCCAACCCTGCTCACAGTCTTAGATACCATTCTTGCTTCTGCCAGCCGCTTCCCCATTATGCAAAGGACTTCATTGCCAAACTCTGTTCCCATTGTTTCATTCACACGATAAAACCGATCCAAATCGACCAACGCCACTACCATACGCTTACCCGCCGCACGTACGACATTGACGGCAACTTCAAGCTGTGCAAAAGCTTCGTTGCGACCAGGCAAACCGGTCAACGCATCCATTTTGTTCAACCACCGTCCCAATACTATAATTAAATATTCTGTCATATAAACATTAGGAAAATTTAGGGGATTTATTTAGGAGAATGTTAGATAATTTAATACCTGCCTTAACATCCCTCATTGTGTGGCTAGAGAAAAAATACCACTCCGCAGCAGCGAAATGGCACTTAGGTGAAATATAAGCTGAAGCTCAGCTGCGTTTAGCTTTGGCTAATGCTGCTTGTAAGCTCGGCCGTATACTTATAGCCAAATCCCCAAACCGTCCGGATCAGCCTTGGCTCCTTCGGGTTTTGTTCGATCTTCTTGCGGAGATTGACGATATGAACGTCGATGGCACGGTCCGTCACAAAGGAGTCAAAGCCGCGAATCATATTTATAAGTTCTTCCCTGCTGAACACCTTGCCTGGGTAAGCTAGAAATAGCTTCATCAGCTCGTATTCCGAGAAGGTCGTTTCAACGAGTTGACCACGAACAAGCAATAGGCGTCTTTCAAAATCAAGCTGGATCGGCTCACGATCATCTATCGCTTCTAGTGCTGCAGCAGCCTGCTGCTTCGTTTCAGCCTGCATCGTATTCGAACGTCGAATCAATGCTTCTACCCGAGCCGTCATCTCGTGCATGCTAAATGGCTTGCACATGTAGTCATCCGCTCCAGCCTTCAAAGCCTGGACCCTCTCAGACACTTCACTCTTCAAGGATAGAATCATAATCGGCACGTTAGAGTGCTTTCTTATGCGTGTACAAACCTCCATACCGTCCAAATCGGGCAGAATTAAATCAAGAAGCACCAAGTCAGGAACAAACTCTGACGTGAGCTTCAACCCTTCGTCCGCTCTGTAGGCTTGCATGACGGAATAGCCTTCTTCTGATAAATACATAGACAGCATATCACTCATCATGACGTCATCTTCAATAACTAAAACTTTATACATTGTCGTCACCCTTTTTGAGGATAGAAGATTTCTGTCAAATATTTAACGTATCTCTACTATACAATACCGATAATAAAGGAACAACAACTTGTTAGAAAATTGTTAGTGTTTATTGTCGAATACTTCTTTGGCATATCGAAGCCCGTCCATTAGCTGCTTCAGCTTCTCTTCCACCTGGTCAATAGCGGCATGTAGGCTTTCTGTCTCAAGCTGCTGCTGCTTAACGATGCGCTCCGCCTCGCATACCGCTTCCAACAATTCAAAAGCAGACAAATATCCGGCTGCTCCCTTCAGGGTGTGCGCCATTCGTTTGACTACGGTTAGCTCAGATTGCTTGACCGCGATACGCAGCTTATCGGCATAGGAATCGTAATCGAGCATAAATTGCTCCATCATATGCAGCAGTATCGGCAGCTTCCCATTTACTCTCGCCAGAGCGCCAGCCACATCCATTCCGGCTATGTCCGGCAAAGCGCTGCCCGTTGCAGCGTCTAATTCAGGGGAACGATTTGCCTTTGCAAGCGGCTCTTGCTTGGCCTCTGACTTCGCTATTTGCTCACTGCCCTGCTTCAGCCAATAAGTGATAACCGTATGCAGCCGCTCGGATGAGATCGGCTTTGTCACCACATCATTCATGCCAAGCTTTAAATACCGCTCGTGATCATTGCGAAGCACATTTGCCGTTACTGCGATAATGGGAATATCATCATATATCGGTTGGGTGCGAATTAGTCGAACCGCCTCTGAGCCATCCATGATCGGCATATGAATATCCATCAATATGAGATCCCAGCTTTCTTCTGCTAGCTTTTGAAGAACCTCCTCGCCGGTCTCCGCTAAGCCCAACTCGTAACCCTGCTCCTTCAATATTTCAATCGCGACCAGCTGATTGATCTTATTGTCCTCCGCTAGCAGAATGCGCGTATTCACACCGTTCTCCCGCATCTCCACAACGGGAGGCGCACTTTCCTGTTCGCTTGCGCTTATGCCCTTCTGCTCAAGGACGCTTTCGATCGCACGCAGCATGCCCCTTCGCATGATCGGCTTGATAAGCAGCATGACCGGCCTTTGCTCTGCTGGCAGCTGCATCATCTCATCACGACCGTAAGAGGTCGTCATCGCAATCGTCTTGACGCCTGCCGCCTCCGCGTCGCAGTGGAACTCAAGCCAGGTTTCCGCGCCGTACATATCGGGCATTTCCATATCCAGCACAATGAGCTTCGGCAATGCACCCTCTCCGATGCGGCGAAGGCGATCCCGTGCCATCTTCCACGAATGGAACGGCAGAGGCGTTAAGCCTATAGACTCGATTATCTCACTCCAATGCTCTCGCATCTCGTCGTCATCCTCAACGATCCATACAAGCTGCTCCTTCAAATCCTGCCGAACCAGGCTGATCTGCTCCTTGTACTTGTGAAGGACGGTGAAGGGAAGGGTGAAGAAAAACCGACTGCCTACATAAGCCTCGCTTGAAACCTCCAGCCTGCCTCCCATCAATTCAACCAACGATTTTGAAATGACCAGTCCAAGACCCGTGCCGCCAAACTTCCGGGTCGTTGACCCATCCGCCTGCGTAAAGGGTTTAAATAGCCTATCCACCTGTCCTGCGCTCATCCCAATGCCCGTATCCGAGATGATGAAGCGTATGCTCACGACGTTATCCGACTCCTCCACAAGCTCCAGCTGCAGCTTCACGCGTCCTCGGTTCGTAAATTTGATGGCATTCATGCACAGGTTGAGAAGAACCTGCTCAAGCCGCAGCGCATCCCCAATAACCGTCTGGGGCATATGCTCAGGCATATCGACAATAAATTCGAATTGCTCCTTGCCCCCCATAAAAATGCTTAACTGGTCGGTTATGCGGTGCATGAGCTCATCCGGCTGGAACGGCAATCGTTCAATATCAACCTTGCCTGCCTCAATTTTGGAGAAGTCCAAAATATCATTGATAATGCGCAGAAGCGTCTCAGAGGATGTATTCATCTTATCCATATAATCCTTCTGCGACGCGGAAAGCCCTGTCTTGCGCATTAACTGCGCCAAACCAATAATCCCGTTAAGCGGGGTCCGAATCTCATGGCTCATCAGTGCAAGGAACCTGCTTTTTGCCTGATTCGCCTCCTCCGCCTCCAGCGTTGCGCGCACAAGCTCCTCCTGCACGATCTTCTGCTCGGAAATATCACGGGCGATGCATGAGAAAAACAGCTCTCCCGTATCTTCATTCTGATGAGCGACGACGACCATCGACACATGAAGCGGCTCGCCGCTGCTCTTCAGCAGCTGTGCTCCGCTTTCCCAGTACCCGAATTCTTTGGCTAAAATAGCTCCATTCACAAGCTCCGCATACATATCCGGCTGGGAATGCTGTTTGACAGTATATTCGCCATCTACAACGCTTTGCAAGCCTAACATCTCCCTGCCGGCGCGGTTCATGTAAACGACCTTGCCGTCGGAGTTGACTGAGGCGATCAAATCCTTCGCTGATTCCACAATGTCGAGCAAGCGATTGCGTGTTTTCTCCATCTGTTTGCGATCTGAAATATCCAGAACCATGCCGACGACTCCCGAGAAACGCCCATTGCGGTCACGCAGGCCATTCGAGCTAAGCAACGTTGGAATTCGCGTACCGTCTTTATGTATAAAGGTCCATTCCCGCTCATAGGAGAAGCTCTGTTTGCGAAGCTCCTTAAATAGATCAATGCCAGGCTTAACCTCTCTGCCAAGCTCTAATGAGAGCTTCTCGGCTTCCAAGCGAACCTCGTCCAAATCCATGAACAATAGCGGCGTAGCAATCCCGGCCAGCTCCTCGCTTTTATAGCCAAGCATCTCCTCAGCCGTTTTGTTCAAATAGGAAACCTTATATTGATCGTCAAGAACGATGAAGGCATACTGGTTCTGGTTGATAATAGCCTCAAGCCGGTCGAACATCTCTTGCAGATGCTCCATCATGCCGTTGACGGAATGGCCGAGCTGGCCAATCTCATCATGCGGCTCAATCTCAAGATGCTCGGCCTCGAATCTCCCGGCAGCAGCCTGCTCCGTAACGCCTAGAATGCGCTCCAATCGCTTCACAATACGCTCGAAATAGAGATAGAAAAAGATAACAATAATGATCTCCGAAACGGCGATTGTCGTAAAAATACGCCAAAAGATCGGCTTCATCTTCTCTTGCAGCTTCGACATCGGCTCTTGCAGCGCAAAGCGCCACGGTGTATCGCTTACCTTTGTGTGGAAGACGGCATATTCCTTGCCTTCAATACTTAACTCTGTCATCCCCTCTTGCGTTTCCAGCACCTTGTTTACAATCGGATAAAGCGGGGATTGCTTATCGAACAAGCTTGGACGCAGCTGAGCGCCTTGATCCGAGTGGTATAGAATGCCTCCTCGATCATTAAACAAACGTATAATCGAGTTCTCGTCTGCAAACGCAAGGAATGGCCGCAAGGTTGAGAATACGAAAGAAGCATACACAACCCCTTTGATTTCATTCATGACCCCATATACGGGTACAACGATAAGCGATTGCCTCATTTCGGAAAACGATGGCGTTATAGGATCTGTAATGACCACCTGACCTTTGATAGCCTCTTGGAAGAAGGACTCGCCGCTCATATCCTGCCTTCCTCCATCGCTATGCAAGCCGAGTCCATTCTCATCAATAAACCCGATCGCTTGATAAATGAAGCCGCCGCGGATGAGCTCACGCCCAAAATAATTAAGCCGCTCTTCATCCGTACCGAATCGCACGACTTCCGTGCGGCTCATCACGACAACCTCTGCCTTGCGAATGGCCATCCATGACGCCAATACATTTGCGCGGTTGCTTAGCCGGCTGCTAGTCTTCTCAATCTCCGATTGAAGCATCGCTTCCTTCACGGCGGAATAGTTGCCCACCCCGGCAATCAACAGCGGGATAAAAGAAATGAGAACAATCAAAAACAACCCTTTAGTTCGTAACGACACTTTTTTCAAGCAAGCTTTCTCCTCCCGCTGCTCCTTAACTTAGCCGAAACTGTCGAACTTTGACACTATTATACCTCTTTAACGACCGCTTGGAGAATAAAAAAACGCTAGAGCCAGCATTCCGCATGACTGCGGTCTGCTGCTCTAGCGTTTAACTTATTTGATCTTCAATCATTTTGCTAGAAGTGATTATACTATTACTCGGCTGCTAGTATCGATTCAATGCGGCTAAGCTCGTCGTCGCTGAAATCCAGTCGGCTGAGCGCTGCAACATTGTCATCTACTTGCTCTACACGGCTTGCGCCGATCAAAGCAGAGGTTACTTTTCCGCCTCTAAGTACCCATGCAAGCGACATCTGGGCGAGCGATTGTCCACGCCCCTGAGCAAGCTCATTGAGCAGCTTAACCTTATTAAGCTTGGTATCTGTAATTTGATCAGCCTTCAGGAATACGCTTGGTCCTCCCGCGCGCGAATCGGCAGGGACACCGTTCAAATAACGGTTAGTAAGCAAGCCGCCTGCAAGCGGAGAGAATACGATAGAGCCAATGCCTTCCTGCTCCAGCACGTCCTGCAGACCATCTTCGATCCAGCGATTAAACATCGAATAGGATGGCTGGTGGATAAGGAAAGGTGTGCCAAGGTCTTTCAAAATAGCTGCCGCACGAGCCGTTTGCTCCGCATTATAGTTCGAAACGCCGACATACAGCGCCTTGCCTTGTCGTACGATATGATCGAGCGCGCCCATCGTCTCTTCAAGCGGCGTATTCGGATCTGGACGGTGATGATAAAAAATATCGACGTAATCCAAATTCATCCGCTTCAAGCTCTGATCCAGGCTTGAAATCAAATATTTGCGAGAGCCCCAGTCACCGTAAGGCCCTTCCCACATATGGTAGCCTGCTTTGGTCGAGATGATAAGCTCATCGCGATAAGCAGTGAGATCTTGCTTTAGAATTTGGCCAAATGTTTCTTCAGCCGAGCCTGGAGGCGGCCCATAGTTGTTAGCAAGGTCGAAATGAGTAATGCCTAGGTCGAATGCACGGTGCACCATAGCTCGCCCATTCTCAAGACGGTCAACGCCGCCGAAATTATGCCATAGCCCTAGGGAAATAGCCGGCAGCTTCAAGCCGCTGCGTCCGACGCGATTATATTTCATTCCCTCATACCGATTATTTGCCGCTAAATACGTCATGTTCGATATCCCCTAACCCGTTATTGGTAAACCTCTTCTCATATGGAATAAATCCGAGGCTCCCCGTCTATTGTACAACTGTATATGGACAAAGGGAACTCTCTCACTCTCTATCTCGTATTTTTTTTGTCCAGCTTGAGGTGCGGACTGTTTCGCACCGTTTCCTCGAAAAATCCCGGCTGCTCGCTCACTAGCCGCATCCATGCATGGACGCAAAGCGGGTCAAAGTGATGCCCGCTTTCCTTCACGATAATTGCCATGGCATCCTCATGCGACATTGCTTTCCGATAGGAGCGCGAAGAGGTCAACGCGTCATAAACATCCGCCACGGCGGCTACTCTCGCAAGAAGCGGAATCTGTTCTCCCGTGAGCTGATCCGGGTAGCCGCTGCCATCCCATTTCTCATGATGCGAGCGTATGACCGATAGCTCCTCCGGCATAAAGCCTAGCCGTTTGCACAGATCATAACCCGAAACGGGGTGCACCTCAATGACTAGACGCTCTTCGGGGGTAAGCTTGCCTGGCTTATTCAGAATCGTATCCGGAATGCGCAGCTTGCCGACGTCGTGAACAAGTCCGCCTTGAGCAATCGCTCTCAGATCAGCAGAAGTAAGCGCCAGCTCCTCGCCAAGCTTCAGCGCATATAAGGCAACCCGATAATTATGCCCCGCTGTATACGAGTCCCGCGCCTCCGTAGTCATGACTAGCTCACGCACACTGGTTGACATATAGGTATTGATCCAATCGCGCGGATTGGCGCGAAACATCAGCTTGACGGAAGAGGTGATCGATTTGGAGCTGACATATTGATTGATAATGCCCATGACCATAACGATCACGGAGGCAAGCAGCAGGAAATGGTACAGCCACCAGCTCATATCCCAGATATTACTGCTAACAACGATGATCTGGGCGATAATCATCCAGCCTGAGCTATAGACGATTGCCAGCTGCAGAGGAAAACGGGAGGATAAGTATGTATTCAAATAACGGTATATCGTCCAGCTGTTCAAGGCGATAATGAAAATACTGACAGACCATTTCATCGGAAGCTCTCTCAGAAGAAAATATAAAGTGATTTCGGGATTCAGCCAAAGCGCTGCACAGAAAACGAGCAGCAGCAGCGTCCACACCGGGAGCAGCAATCTCTGCCAGTATGCGAACCATTTGATCAGAGGCCGGTCCACGGAAACCGAAGACATCCATAGCCATACAACAGCCAGCATAACGCTAAGCTGGGCAGCATTGCCTGCGATATTCGTATGATGCAGAAGAAACCCTGGCGTGGATAAGCCATGCAGAACAAACATCGTCGTAAGAGATACATAAGATAATGATAAAAAACTAATCTTAATATTGCGAAGCTGGATAGCGACGAAACCGACCGCAATCGCTAATGCCAGCGAGAGAGCAGATACGAAACTGACAATATAAAAATGTTCCTGAGGCGCATTAATGCTTTTATCCAGCTCAGAACCACGAAGTACCAAATAGCCTGCCAAAGGGATAAGCATGGATATTGACAAACGTATGAAAACTACAGCATTTTTGCTCAAGCTTATTCCTCCTACCATCTCTCATAATTGCTATACTTATGAATAAGCCGCTAAGGCTTTTAACGATTTCCAAGTCATGTGAAAAGCAATTATCAGCCTTATCCTAACGCGAAATTTGTAGGATAATGTTGGAATCTGCTCTGTCACTATCATATCATCCCGCAAGCTTCCTTTAAACAGTGAAGTTTATGCTGAAATGTGAGGATTTCCATTTCCAGCCATTCGTTAGCTTAAAAAAACGCATCGATCATTTTTTATACAAGCAATTAGGTATCGACAATTTCAGCAAACTATATTTTTATGTTAGATTAAGGTTTTTTCATGCATGTTTTGTTATAGTATTGAAAGACAGGCAAATACGAAGGGAGTTTATTTAATGACTAACAAGGACTCGCAGTCCAACAAAGAGCCAGAAAAAGAATTGGACGCGAAAGAAGAACGTTATACGTTCGAAGAAACCGAAAAGCAGGACAAGCTTTCAAATCAAGATGCAGCCATCGAAGAGGAGCTTCTTAAAGAATCCGACGGAGATCTGCCAGAAGCATCAAACGACGATATTCACACTGCAGCTTTAGGAGCAGAGAGCGCTCATCAAGCGCCAAAAGGCGGAGGCGGAAAAGCATGGATGATCATCTCGGCTGTTCTGGTCATTTTGCTCATCGTCGTATTAATTAAGCCGCCATTCGGACCTAGCAATGAAGCCGTGGCTACCGTCAACGGCACAGATATAAGCAAAGACCAGCTTTACGATGAGCTAGTTAAAGCAGGCGGTCCTGCTACGCTTGAGAACATCATTACGCAAGAGCTCATTCAGCAAGAGGCCAAAGCGAAAAGCATTACGGTTACAGATGCAGACATTGATGCCGAAATCGCGCTCATTAAGAAGACCTTTGGAACGGATGAGCAGTTCAACTCCGCGCTTGCTCAGTACAACATGACGCTTGACAGCTTGAAGAAGGATACAAAGATCAATCTGACGATCCGCAAAATTTTGGAGCCACAAACGGACGTTACAGCTGAAGAGATGCAGCAATCCTATGATGCGAACAAGGGTCAACTCGGCACGCCTGAGCAGATTCAAGCATCGCATATTTTGGTAGCTACCAAAGAAGAAGCAGACGCGACTCTTGCTGAGCTTAAGCAAGGCGGAGACTTCGCAGCTATTGCGAAGGAGAAATCAACCGATCCAGGCTCAAAGGATAATGGCGGCGACCTTGGCTTCTTTGGCAGAGGCGCTATGGTGCCTGAGTTCGAAGAGGCTGCTTTCGCACTAAAGGTTAATGAAATTAGCGGTGTTGTTCAATCCGAGCATGGCTTCCACATCATTAAGAAAACAGCTGAGAAAGCCGCTGTTGTACCAACCTTCGAAGAGAAGAAGGAAGAAATCAAGAAGCAGCTTGTTGCTGCAGAGGTTAATGAGCTATCCGAGGCTTGGATGAGTGAAATTCGCACAAAGGCGAAAATCACTAACACGCTGACTCCGGAAGCAACTACGGACCCTGCTGCGACTGAAGCACCAAAAGCGGAATAAACTGACATGGAATAAAGGGGCAGTGCCTCGCAGGAGCTTTATGGCCCGCGGGACGCTGCCCCTTTTTTTTCCGCAAATGCGAAATATAAAAAAAGCCATCCTTCGCCCGGAGGGAGGAGCTAGGGATGGCTTTGGCTTCAGTAAAAAGCAGGAGGCTGTCATTTGATGCTGTCGTCCTATGATCTGCCTGCTCGATCGGTATAGCCCGCTGCTTTCTGAAGTTAATCTATTGTATGCGAATCTCTTAAATGAGGAATAGATGATTGTTTTACTAGATACGACCATTTTGAAACCAGCGTCGTAATAGCGGAAGATGAGCCGGCTGATGACTGGGATGGAGATATGACACTATAGGCTGCGCTGTGATCATCATGTGCAAGTTATACGAGATCGTGCATAGCGAATATGATATGATGGGAACAATATGTCATTCATCTATTAATTGGAGGGAAATTAAGTGAGCAACTACGAAGTACGCAGCTACAAGGATACGTTTACGTTATATGAATTAACGGAGAAAAGCACCGATTCACGTGTGCTTGTATGTCCGGAGCGAGGCGGTATCGTGATTGGCTGCCAGCTGCACGGACTTGAACTCTTTTATCTGGACAAGTCGACGTTTGAGAATCCAACCGCGAACATTCGCGGCGGCAATCCCATCCTGTTCCCGATCTGCGGCCAGCTTGAGGAACAAGCCTATGAATGGAACGGGCAATCTTACAAAATGGCTAACCACGGGGTAGCCCGCACGGCTGTGTGGGAGGTTGTCGGCACCAAAGCCGAGGACGAGGCTTCGATTACGATTCGCCTGCAAAGCAATGAGGATACGCTTCGCTCCTACCCTTTTGACTTCGAGCTGCTGTTCACTTATGAGCTGAAGGACGGCGAACTGCATACGCGTCAGCAATACCGCAATTTGAGCAAAGCGGCTGCAATGCCTTTCTATGCAGGCTTCCACCCTTACTTTGCCATTGATTCGGATAAGAAGATCGCCTATGACAACATCGATGCGACTCGCTACCTCGATTACAACGATAATATCGAGAAGCCATTCGAAGGCGTTCTGGATTTGGAAGGACTTGTAGAGTCCGTAACCTTGCTTGATCCCAAGAAAAGTGAAATTTCCTTCCTTGCCCTTCAGGGCGCACGTGTTCGCCTGACTTACGATGACATTTTCAAATATATGGTGCTATGGTCAGTGAAGGATCGTCCATTCGTGTGCGTTGAGCCGTGGATGGCTATGAACGGGGAGCTTAATCGCCAAGAGGAGCTTGTGCTGCTGAATGCAGGCGAAGAGCTGCATGCTAACCTTACGATAAGCTGCGAGCGTTAAACACGGTCCTCTCCAAAAAAACAGGAAGCCTTGCTCACCATGAGAATCGTCTCACGGTAAACAAGGCTTCCTTTATTTCTTTACTCTGACAGCTTCTTAACGATTAAATTGCTGCTGAATATTAATAGCCTTCGCCCTTACCGCCTGTGACGATGGCGATGCCGGAGCTTGCGCCAATGCGCGTTGCGCCAGCCGCGAACATTTGCAGCGCGGTTTCACGGTCGCGTATGCCGCCCGATGCCTTCACGCCGAGGTCAGGACCAACGGTGCGGCGCATAAGTGCGATATCCTCTACCGTAGCCCCGCCCTTGCCGAAGCCCGTCGACGTCTTCACGAAGTCAGCACCTGCTTTTTTGCATAGTTGACTTGCCGCAACCTTCTCTTCGTCTGTCAGAAGTCCAGTCTCAAGAATGACTTTAAGCAATGCTTTTCCTTTAACGGCAGCAGCTACACCTTCCACGTCACGCTGCACGCCTGCAAGATCGCCTGATTTCAGCAGCCCGATGTTCAGCACCATGTCTACCTCAGTCGCCCCATCTTCGATCGCAAACTTCGCTTCCGCAGCCTTGGAGGCCGTCGTAGTTGCCCCAAGCGGAAAACCAACGACCGTAGTAATGCCAACGCCCGAGCCCTTCAGCTCTTCAGCAGCAGCTGCTACCCAGCCCGCGTTCACGCACACCGTTGCAAATTGATATTGCTTAGCCTCGCGGCATATTTGCAAAATTTCTTCCTTCGTCGCATCCGCCTTTAGAATTGTATGATCGATCATCGCCGCTACTTCAGCAGGCGTGTAATTAGTGGCGCTACTCATTATTTATTCCTCCGATTCATCTCATACTATTCCAACTTCTGGCAACGCGCCGCCAAAGCGCATCGTCACTAGCTTATCCTATCCAAATAGAAGAACGAGATACGCATGTTATGTTTCATTATACGTAGCTTCCAAAAAAACAACAATAATATGCTGGCAAAGGCGCATGGCACGAGTAATGGCATCAATTGTTGGACTGGCTGGAAACAGCTGGCTTATGGGCAGCTGTTTTTTGCAGCGCTGCTTAAATATTAATGCTTAAGAGCTGTGGACAAACGAATTATTGTGTTCTATTCTTTAATATATACTAACATTCTTATCCAGTATGGACAGCAGAAGAGGTGCGAAGCTTGACCTTGATCTCAAAACCGAATCGCGAAGCCGATTTATTCCGCAGCGCATTCCATTACGCCCCAATCGGTATGGCTTTAGTTGATTTAGACGGCAGCATTATGGTGATTAACCCTTCCGCTCAAACGATGCTTGGTTACGAGGAAAATGAGCTTAGCACCGTAAACTATGCCCATATTACCCATCCAGATGATCTGGAGCAGGATAACAGCTATGTGAAGCAGCTTTTGGACGGCGAAATAGATACATATCAAATGCAAAAGAGATATTTCAAAAAAACCGGCGAAATTGTACCTGTGATATTATCCGTATCGCTTGTATACGACCAGGAGGGCAATCCTCGCCACTTTATATCTCAGATGATGGACATATCCGAAAAAGAGAAAGCGATATCAGAAGTAGAGCAGCTGACGCAGCGCATCTCCAACATTTTGGAGAGCATCTTGGATGCCTTCTTCTCGCTTGATGAGCAGTACCGGTTTATTTATACGAACGAAGCCGCTCAGAAGCTGTTTAGACGAAGCGAGCAGGAGCTGATCGGCCATAACATCTGGGAAGTGTTCCCGTGGTTAGTTGGTTCAAACAGTCAGCACGAGTTTAAGCTTGCTATGGAAAACAAACAGCAGAGGCTGTACGAGCAGTTTGTTCCGAAGCTGAACCAATGGTTTGAAGCGAATGTATATCCATACGAATTCGGCCTCTCCGTTCATTTTCGCCAAATTACAGAGCGCAAGCGGACAGCCGACCAGCTGCAGGAAAGCGAGAAGAGCTTCCGTCTGCTTGCCGAAAACTCAAGCGATATGATTTCCAAGCATAACCGGAACGGCTTATTTACTTACGTCTCTCCTGCTTGCTACAGTCTGCTCGGCTACCGAGACGATGAGTTGATCGGGCAATCGCCCTTTCACATGTACCATCCTGACGACAAGCAGCGGATGCTCGACAACCAAGAGCTAATTTACAAAAACTTTGACGACAGCGCCATTACTTACCGAATGAAACGCAAGGATGGCACCTATCGGTGGTTTGAATCTACATCTCGCGTCGTCTTTCACGATGGCGACCGCACGCAAACGCTGGTTTCGGTATCCAGAGATATTACGCCTCGCAAAGAGATCGAACTGAAGATGCTGGAGCAGTATCAAATTTTGCATGCTCTTTCTCACATCGATGAGCTGACGAATATCGCCAACAGGCGAACATTCGATGAATCGTGGAATAACGAGTGGGAGGATGCGCAGCGCCACCATATGCCGATTACGCTGATGCTGGGCGATATCGACAATTTCAAAGCCTATAATGATACGTTCGGGCATCAGAAAGGCGACGAATGCCTCAGACAGATCGCCTCTGCCATGCGCAGCGCACTGAAGCGCCCGCTCGATATTGTCGCCCGTTACGGAGGCGAGGAATTTGGCGTTATTTTGCCGCAAACGAGCAAGGAGCGTGCCGCTACAATCGCGCAGCGGCTGCTCGAAGCGGTTCGGAAGCTGCAAATCCCTCATTCCGAGGAGGCCTGCAATCCTTATGTCACGATCAGCATCGGCTCTGCAACCTGGAAGCCCGATTGCTCCTTTACGCAGAACGAGCTGTTCACCCATGCGGACAGTGCGCTTTATCAGGCGAAGCGCGAAGGAAAAAATCGATACATCTCCCAATAATGGATGCGATCGTAGACGCTGCCTCGCAGCGCTACGATCGCATTCCTTTCGTTATCTGATGCTCCCGCTTCAGCCGCCTCTCGTACAAGAAGTACACGGCCAAGTAAATAAGGAAGAACACGCTGGACACCAAATACATCGTTGCATAGTTCGACCATGTTGCGACCAAACCGAGCAGCATCGCACCGCTGCCGATGCCAATATCGAAGGCATTGTAGAACGTAGCCGTCGCCACCCCTCTGCGCTGCGGCTCCACTCTGTCGATTACCCAAGCCTGCAAGCCAGGAAAAATCGCCCCAAAGCCCGCTCCGTAAAAAACCGCTGCAAGCAGCAGAAGCCCCGTTGATTTTGTAAAAAAGAGAATGACGCATCCCACTATGCAAAAAATAGCCGCTGGGAACAGCACCCAGATCCGTCCTTTCGTATCAAATATTTTTCCGCTCACAAATCGGATCAGAAATTCGCTAATCGCAAGCACAAGAAAGAAGAAGCCGATATTTTCCACGCCCGCTTCTTTGCCGAACAACGTAATAAAGCTGATAATCCCTCCAAGGGATAAGCCAACAAGCATCCCGAGCAAAGACGGCATCAACGCCTTCGGCTCCACGAACCGAAGCATGAAGCTTGTGTTTGCTGCTGATGCTACTTGCGCTTGTGCCCGTTCCTCTCGCGAATCCCCCTTTACGAAGGCGGTACAGATGATTGCGATAAGCAGAATGCACGCTCCGACAATGAACAAGACGGAGAAGCCAAACTCCTCCATTAGCCAAATCCCAAGAAAGGGCCCTAGCGATATCGCTACCGCGTTGCCCGTGCCGAAGAAGCCCATCCCCTCGCCTCTGCGAGTGGCTGGAATAATGTCGGAGGCGACCGTACCGTACAAGGTCGTCGAAATGCCGAAGCCAACCCCATGCACGATACGAAGCATGAGCATCATCGTTATGGTCACTGCGGCGTAGTAGCTGGCTGTTCCGATTAAGCAGATCGCTACGCCGACAAGCAGCAGCAGCTTTTTGCCGAATTTATCAGAAGCCATGCCGACAAAGGGTCGCAATAATACCGCTGAGAACGTGAATAGGCCGATAATAAGTCCGATCTGCGCATCCGTTCCGCCCTTATTCGCCGCAAACATCGGAAGCGTCGGCAGCAGCATCTCGAGCGCTAAAAATAAAAATAAATTAGACAAAATCAGCAAAATAAATGGTTTGGTCCAAAGCGTTTCCTTCACCTTTTGTTTTCCTCTCATGTTCACCATATTTACGCGCAGTTTTTATTCATTATATTTAATATACATTTTTAAAATGCCGATTTATACTGTAGGTACTGTGTACTAGTCTAATAGACATTTCGAGAAAAGAGGTCACATCTTATGCATTTACTAAGCGAGCGCGAACAAAGCGGAGGCCGCGAGTATACCGCCTTCCTCTCTCAGCTCCTTCGTAATTATATCTTCGGCTCGACAGTCGCTGTTCTTGGAGTAGGCGGTATCGTTGTATTTTCTACCCTTATGATCCCATCCAAGGAACGTATTCTGTTAGGCGCCATTATGATGATTTCCCTTCTCATTATGTTCGCTTGTGAGCTATTTGTCTTCTATCGTCATCTCCGGCCGATTCAGGCCATCTTCAAAAACGGGCAGCCCACGTCAGAGCAGCTCAAAACCGCCTATCTTCAAACGCATCAATTTCCGACCCTATCGGTTAGGCGTACCTTCGGCCCGCATTTTCTCGGCTTGCTGGTGCCAGCCGTTATTATGGCATACGTGCTCATAAAGTCAGGTTATTTAAATCTCCCCTACTCTTACATCGGAATCGCTTCCGCAGTAGCTTTCATGATCGCCAGTATGCATGCGATGATTGAATTTTTTTTGACATCCAAAGCGATTCGGCCTGTCGTTGCATTTATTCGAGATAAGCATAAGCAATTATACAAACAGGATATTACGTTAGGCGGCCGAGTTCTCGTATCCATCCGCACGAAGTTCCGCCTAAGCGCCTTTCTTATCGGAACGCTGCCTTTATTGCTGTTCGGGCTTGCCTCGCAAATCAGGCTCGATCATATCCAAGGTGATGCCACTTCTGCGTATTGGCAGTGGGCTGTCATTATTCTCATCATCGGAGTCCTCTACTCCCTGCTTGGGGCATCACTCCTATCACGCAACATTGAAGATCCTATCCATACCATTCAAGAAGGCATGAGCAGCGTGCAAGCCGGCAATTTCGATTCGAGCGCGGCAGACATTTACTCCGACGAGTTTTCCAAGCTTGTTGCGGGCTTCAATCATATGGTAAATGGGCTGAAGGAGCGCGAGCAGCGCAATAACCAGCTCCTTCAAAGCTATTTCATGACGCTGGCAGCGGCGCTCGACGCTCGTGATACCTATACGGCCGGCCACTCGACTCGGGTAGCCCAATTTTCCGTTCAAATCGGCAGATTGGGCGGGTGGTCCGAGAACGATATCGATCTTCTTCACAAAACAGCGCTGCTCCATGATATCGGAAAAATCGGCGTACGCGATGCTGTGCTGCTTAAAGAGGGCCGTCTAACTGACGAGGAATTTGATCAAATCAAGCTGCACCCCGTCCTCGGCGAAAATATTTTGAAGCAGATCGAGCCGGCTGATGCGATGGCTGACCTGCTGCCAGGCGTTCGCTCGCATCATGAGCGTTACGACGGCAAAGGTTATCCCGACGGGCTGGCTGGCAACGATATCCCGCTGTTTGGCCGCGCGATCGCCATTGCAGATGCCTTCGATGCGATGACCTCGGATAGACCGTACCGGAAGGGCATGACCTTTGAGCGAGCTATCTCGATTATAGAAGAAGGCAAAGGCACCCAATGGGATCCTAAGCTCGCGCAGCTCTTCATTGAATCGATTCGCGGGAAGGAAAGAGTTGACGAAGAAGCCTCTTAAATACAATAAGAGCCATCCGGCAAGGGATGTTCCCCTTCTCGAATGGCTCTTTCTATGTTCTTATGAATAAGAGTGCTGATTACCGTTGGATAAGCTTAAAATCATCATAGTGAAAGCCTGGCGCCACGACGCAGGAAACGAGCACCGGCTCATCGCCAAGCGGACGAGACATTTGCCATTCATTCGCCGGCACGAGCGCCTGCGGGTGATGACCTGCCAGCACATCTGGCCCAACAATGATTTCTTTCCTTGTCTCCGGCGACTCTTGCGTTCCGCCAAGCGTCAGCATCAAAGGGCTGCCGGCATGCCACATCCACAGCTCGTCCGAATAAACGGTGTGCCAATCGGAAAACTCGTCGGGATGCAGCAGGAAGTATATAGACGATGCCGCAAAGCGAGGCCCTGAATAGGGAGCACCGAGCACCTCCTGCGGTATTTCAAATCCAGCCTTCCAAATTTCCTTGTACCATCCGCCTTCCACATGCTGCTTGAGTCCAAGCGACTGCACCAGCGGCGACAGTTGTTTTACTGATACTCCCATCCATCTCAACCTTCTTTCTCTCTTTTGCATACATATCGTTCATCCATTCGTTCCCTCATTTTATAACGCATCAGCTTATATCGTCAATTCAGGTGGGATTGAAGGATAATGTTCATTTTTTGCCCAACTAATATATGGAATCGGCTTTGTTATTTTTGATTTATAAGTTATACTTATATTAACTAACTTGTTGGAGGTGGACAGATGAACAATAGCGTATATGATTTTGGTCGAATCAGCCGCAAGCATTTGATGAATTTGCTTATTATTGTTCCGCTGCTGCTGGCAGCGCTGTTCGCCTACCAAGCAGGCAATACGTTCGAGCTGACTGCTGGCGCAAGTCGAATGACGGCGTCAGCGAAATACTCGACAGCAATTGTTGGGAAACAGAACACCACAACGAAAGTTTTTTTTTCCCGAGAACGTACTCCTGGCTGCTTATATGCATGCATTCATGCATATGCACTGGCTAGCCGCGAGCCTGTCCGCACTTCGCACGACTGTTCCGCAGCGATTGCGTGATTTGCTTATGACTCCAATTAAATTCACATCCCATTTCGTTGGTTAATCCTCTCATTTGGTTCGTATACTAACAACAAATGAGGAGGCACATACAATGAATATCAGAGAATCCGATCTGCCCGGTATCGGGCGTAAATACCAAGTTATGACGAGAAGCGGCGATAAGTTTGTGATCATCATTCATGATGACGGGCGCCGCGAGATGTACCACTTTGACTACGAGGATCCAGATGATAGCATTTCCATGGTTACCCTTGAGGATGAAGAAGCAAGGCAAGTCGCTGCCATCATTGGCGGCATGACCTACAAGCCGAAGGCGCTCGAGACCATCGAGGTGGCGCTTGACGACCTGACGATTGAATGGTACAAAATCGAACCAAACGCCGCATGCATCGGCATGACGATCGGCCAAGCCGATATCCGCCAAACGACCGGAGCGACGATCATCGCTGCTGTCGAGAAGGAAGCAAAGCATATTAATCCCGGCCCCGACTATATTTTCAAGACAGATACGACCCTCATCGTCGCAGGTGAACGCCAGCATTTGAAGCTTCTTAAGCTTATGCTGCAAAACGGGAGCCGTTAATTATGGATCATATGGTGCTGGAGATCGGTCTTGCTGTTATACTCATCGCCTTAGTCGGGCTGTTAGCTGCAAAAATTCGGTTTTCCGTCATCCCGTTTTATATTTTAATCGGCATGGCCGTAGGTCCTCATGCGCCTCACGTAGGCATATTGGACTTTAGGTTTATTCATAGTGCAGAACTAATCGAATTTATGGGGCGGCTCGGCGTGCTGTTCCTGCTGTTCTATTTAGGTCTGGAGTTTTCTGTGGGTCGATTAATGAAATCGGGTCGCTCTATTGCGATAGGCGGAACCATCTATATCCTTATCAACTTTTCACTTGGCTTGTTATTCGGCTGGATCAACGACTTCCCTGTTGAGGAAACGATGGTCATTGCCGGAATTACAACGATTTCGTCGAGCGCCATCGTCGCGAAGGTACTCGTCGATTTGAAGCGGACAGCAAACCCGGAGACGGAGATGATTCTTGGAATCATTATGTTTGAGTATATTTTCCTAGCTGTTTATATATCCGTCCTCTCCGGACTTGTCCTCAGCGACTCGTCATCCTTAGGCGGCGTGCTGCTGTCCGCATCGTACGCATTAGGCTTTATGCTGCTCTTCCTTATCATTGGCAGGAAAGCAGCCCCTCTCTTGAACAAAATTTTCAATATTCGCTCGAATGAGCTGTTTCTGCTGCTCGTATTCGGCTTCCTGTTCCTCGTGGCAGGCTTCTCTGAAACGATTCACGTGGCAGAGGCAATCGGAGCGCTGCTCGTTGGCTTGGTGCTGGCGGAGACGGTCCATATGAAGCGGATCGAGCATCTTATCCTACCCTTCCGCGATTTCTTCGGAGCGTTATTCTTCTTCAGCTTCGGTCTGACCATCGACCCGTTCGCGCTTGGCGGTGCGGTATGGCTGTCGCTTGGAGCCGTTGGCATTACGCTATTTGGCAACTTCGTCGCCGGCATGCTAGCGGGAAAAAGCGCCGGCTTGTCGCCCAAGGCATCCGCTAACATTGGTCTGACTATCGTATCACGCGGCGAGTTCTCCATCATTATGGCGAACCTAGGCAAGACCGGCGGCTTGCTCGAGCTTCTTCAGCCGTTCGCTGCCTTGTATGTGCTCATCCTTGCGATACTAGGACCGCTTCTGACGAAGGAGTCGAAGCTTGTGTTCAAAGGATTAAATTCGATTTTCCGATGGGAAAAACCGAAAAAGCCTCGTGAGCCAGTGCCAGCGAAGGAACCGGCAGACAATAGTTGACACAAAGGAGGCCTGGATGCTTTATCCAGGCCTCTTCTTTATTTAGTGGACATAGCTGCGACGGTCGGTCGGTTGGGTGGTTGGGTGGTACAACCTCTCACCATACCCTGCTCTCCTTGCTACGTTGCAGCTCCAAAAAACTAACCACTCACCACTCTGAACTCCCCTTGCTACGTTACAGCTCCAAAAAACTAACCACTCACCACACTCTACTCTCCTTGCTACGTTGCAGTTAATACACCGTAAACCCCTTCCCAGCTGAACCCCATCAGCTACGTTGCAGTTACTACAACAGAATGGACGCTAACTAGCCCATTTTCTGCTTTAGGGGCGATTTTGGTTGCAAAAGTGCAGCGTAGCTCCTTAAATACTCTGCCATGTCAGGTTTCTATTGCACTTTCTACAACGTACCAAACTTTGTTGCTACAGCCTCAGCCAACCCCAGGCATGATCATATGGGGTCAGCCTGCCGCTGACCAACATACTGGTCACCATTACGGGCAGCTTTATTTTATTCCTGGCAGCCGGTCTGCTCTATTTTAAACGCAAAGAAATATAAGCTTGTCTTATGAATGCCGCAGTCTAGAACATGAGAATCATGTTTTAGACTACCGCTTCTTAAATAAATGGATTCCTCTTTAATTCGGATATCGATTTGGCATGTCCTACTTTGACTGCTTCCTCTAAAATAGCTGGTTCAGAGGACTGATCGTCCACCTCTTGCAGTACTATAGTGAATTTCCCAATGCCCGGAATAAAGACTTGGGAGACAGCATTCTCTTTACTCATAGTTGAGAACAGCTCCATTAGATTCTCTTTCGTTCTAACTTCTTTCATCTACATCACCGCCCGTTGTAAAATCATGAATCCTAACAAAGGTTCCTATCTTGTTATCTGCGCTTCAAAAAAACCTACGGGTTAACTCCGATTGCAAATGGACTAGCGCCAACTGGAATGCTTGCAATTACCGTATTGGTAGCTCCATCAATGACAGAAATGTTGTTATCATCCTGATTGGTTACATAAACACGATTCGTTATTGGATTGACCCCTGCTCCATTCGGATTATTCCCTACTGGGATTGTAGCAATGACGATATTTGTAAGCCCACTAATAACCGATACGTTATTAGTATCTCGATTTGGTACATAAATCGCATTCGTAGCACGATCAATTCCCACTTCCCCTGGTGTAGTTCCTACAGGAACGGTAGCGATGACCGTATTGCTGGCACCATCGATTACTGATATCGAATTGCCTGTAAAATTTGAAATATAAATACGATTAGTATCCGGATTGACCCCTACTCTAAATGGGTTTACCCCCACTGGAATGTTAGTAATCACCGTATTCGTTGCTCCATCTATGACAGAAACGATATCAAAATTAAAATTCGCAACATAAATACGATTGGTGGTTGGATTGACTCCTACACCAGTTGGAAGAGAGAGGCCTCCGACAGGCACAATGGTCGCAACCTCGGTATCGGTCAAGCCTTCAATCTCAGAAACAGCATTACTATTGAAATTTGCTGTGTAAATGGCATTGGTAGCCGGATTCACCGCCACTGCGCTCGGTCCACTCCCGACTGGAACAGTAGCGATTACCGTATTCGTTATTCCATCAATTACGGATACTTCATCGCTGCTCAGATTCGCTACATAGATCCGATTAATTAATGGATTAACATCTACTCCCGCAGGACTTACCCCAACAGGGATGGTAGCAATCACCACATTTGTTGCACCATCAATCACGGAAACATTGTTGCTAATGAAATTGGCTACATATATACGATTAACCGCTTGATTTGCGGCAGGTCCTTGTGGCCCGATCGGACCCTCCGGTCCGGCTGCCCCCGTTGCTCCGGCAGCACCCTGAGGTCCAACTGCCCCCGTTGCTCCGACTTCACCTGACGGCCCGACTGGCCCTTGTGGACCTTGTGTACCTTGTGTACCTTGTGGACCTTGAATACCTTGTGGACCTTGTGGACCTTGTGGACCTTGTGGACCTTGAGCACCCTGAGCGCCTTCGGATCCTCTATATCCGCGCGCCCCTCTATATCCACGTGGTCCGCGAAGCCTTCCTGTTTCTTCAAGCTCCTCAACTTCCCCTTCAAGCCTGCATACCTTTTTACACAGCCTATTTAAATCTCGTCGAATGTGCAAAGGTTTTCGTTTTAACTTTCTTTTCTTTGGATTTTCGCAAAAATCCACCATCAATCACCACCTTATAGATACATTTACTAAATCCTATGCTTAATATCTATCGGGGGCATGGACTTGCGTCTATTGGAGCTTGAAACCCAAGCCTTATTACATCTGATCTCCAACAGCGTCCGTGGGTTATCCACCAAATTCCGCAAAGCTTTCACGGTACCGTCACTATTCATTACGGCGAGCCTAATTATCCGCCTATTCCGAGGATTAAGGGGTATGAGAATTAGAGAGTATAGGGTTCCATAAAGTAATGTGGACTCATCCATTGGTTAACTTTTGCAGCTAAAATAAGGCCCGCACTGTGACTCATGCGTCTGCACATAGGTCCATTGAAACGACTTGTCCACGATATAGATGTCAGACTCGCCTTCCAAATCTGCCGAGGTCAAATCAGCCGCATTTTCGATATAGATAGACGAATGTCCATACTGGTAAAAGACGTAACAGCCTTGCTTTTCAACGTTACAAAATGCTTCAACTGCCGCATCATCGCTTAAGCACGGCTTTCTCTTATAGCTAAATAGATGCCATAAAAACTGATCCATATAAATGGCTTCTTTCTCAAGAGCAACTAATCCATCGGCAAAAGCTTGCTCCCACATGCGCTTGATCTCTTGTCCGTCAAAATCCGCTTTTACCGCTCTTATATTTTTAGCTTCCAGAATCGGCAAGAGCTTCAAATACTCGAACCCTTCTACCGTTTCGCCAAATAAGTCCGCTTTGACCATTTCCTTAAATTCATCGCTCGAATGCCCCAGCATTTGCAGCAGCGTGCTCGCTTGACGTAAGACAAGATCTTGATCGATTGTTGAAGCCTTTTCAAAAAAACCTTCGGGGTACTGTTTAATCTGACTTGTCTCAACCGCACCAAAATATTCAAGTATAGACATTCGTAAGCCATTGCGACGAATCAGGGAAAGTTACGACTACACAAACCTGAGCATTCTCATCACCTTCAACGAAATCATCGTTATCAATCCGGATATGCCTCTTTTTTGAAAACATAAAATCACCTCTAATCTATAATTAGAGGCGGCTTCAAACACTTTCCTTCAAAAATCTATGTCCGCTTTAGATATGGAGGGTCTTCCCCTTCTCTTTTGTAAATGGTCATTCCTGAGCGTTCTACTCGATAAGACAGGTACCGCGAGTTCGTTTGCGCATCTTTGGTCCAGCTTTCGCTAAAGGTAACAATATATTTGTTATTGGCCATCTCTCTCGCGCTTGTTTCTCTAACGACCTGATAACCGTCGACCGTTCCTTGCCAACGCCCGATTTCATCAGGGAATAGACTTGTTGACGTTCCTTCCCCAGCAGTAGCAAATGCAACGGCTTCCTCTATTGTAAAAGGCGGCAACGGCGGCGAAAGGGACTGCAGCGTTCCCCATGACACCCCATACAGAAGCACGGGAGAAAGAACAACAATGATCATTCCTTTTGACCCTAGAGGCCTTACTCTCAGCCACCAGTCGATAATCCCATACCCTAATGCAGTCGCCATGCCGTACAAGACCAACAACCAATAAGGAAAGAGGAGACCAAGCGCCATTCCAAAAATGCCGTGCAAAACAACGATAATCCATGAGTATAGGATTATTCCCTTTACAACAAAAAAAGAAGCAGCCGCAGCTGCCCCTTCTCAAAACCTATACTATTCATTCTGCCCTCACTACTTGTGCTCGGCCAGCCACGCTGAGAGCGCTGCAATCTCAGTATCCTTCAGTTGCCCTTTGTAAGCAGGCATCCCGTTTCCACCATTGCTGATTTGCGCATTGATCTGATCGACGGTCATTCTGGAGCCTATTTTCTGCAAGTTGGGACCAACGCCGCCAGAGAGGTCAACAGCATGGCAGCTTACGCAGTTTTTCCCGTAAAGGGATTCCGCTTCTTCCGTATTAACGGTTGTTCCCCCGTTCCCCCCGTTGTTCTCGGCAGGCGGTTGCTCGTTTGCTCCGTTATTCGTATTATTGCCGCCGCAAGCGGACAGCCCGATTACCAGTAAAGTGCCGGCAACCCATAGAAACCATTTGTTTTTTCTCATCATTTTTTTGCCTCCTAATTCAGGGAAAATCGTAGTTACGTTTCCCGAAATACACATGTCATATACAGACGCTCCCAAAGATTTTCAGAAAAGGCAGCACAGCGCATAACCGTAAGGTTACTGGTTATCCTAAGGAAATATCATGGGGGATTAACTGTAAAAAGCTTGTGATGCGGGGTGAAAATGTGGATATTGAGGGGGATCTGGTCAACCACTTGACCGAGCTGCGGAAGAGGCTGATCATCGTGATCACCTGCTTTTTCGTGGCGATGAGCGGAGGGCTGTATGTGTCCCCGGCCATTTTGCGATACATCAAGTCAGGACTAACCGCCAAATCAGTGGAGTGGAACGTCTTCTCGTTCACGGACGGTTTGTTCATTTATTTGCGCTGCGCCTTCCTGTTCGCCATACTGTTCACGCTGCCGGTATTGCTGTATCAGACATGGGCATTCGTGCGGCCTGGCCTAACGGAAACCGAAGCAAAGGGAACGCTGGCCTATGTGCCCGTATCCTTCCTGCTGTTTCTCACAGGCGTATCCTTCAGCTACTTTCTTGTATTTCCGATGATGCTCGGATTCATGATTGAAATGAATCATAATGTAGGCGCAGTCGAGACATACGGCATTGATCGGTATTTCAGCTTTCTATTCAGCGTCGTGTTCCCGCTTGGCGTCGCGTTCGAGATGCCGCTTATTATTTTGTTTCTGACGAGGCTCGGACTGCTGACCCCTGAGCGGCTGAGCAGCTCGCGCAAATATGCCTATGTTAGTCTAGCCGTTGTCGGGTCTTGCATCTCCCCGCCGGACTTTGTCTCACATCTCTCCGTAACCGTTCCGCTGCTGTTGCTCTTCGAGATCAGCGTGCTCGTTACCCGGAGATACGCCAAGCGGCTAGCTGCTGTTCCTTCCCCTACTTGAACCAAAAGGAGATTTGCACATGTTTAACAATATCGGCGTTTCGGGGTTAGTTATTATTTTGCTTATCGCGCTCATCGTGTTTGGGCCTGCCAAGCTGCCGCTGCTCGGCAGGGCATTCGGCGATACGCTGCGTGAATTCCGCAGCTCAACGCGCGGCATTGTCGACGAGGAGCAAGACGATCCGTCCACGGACAAAAAGGATGACATCAAGAAGCTGCTTTAGTCCGCGGATATAAAAAGACCGCTCCCGTATCGCTTCGGGAGCGGTCTTTCTTTGCGTTTAACGGACGCTTCTTTCCATTAGACGAGCAATCCGACCTTTTCTTTGTACTTCAAGATGCCCTCTGCAGCAAGGTACGCCAGCGCCCCAACGGTATTCGTCGGATTATAGCCGGCGTTCTGCGGAAATGAGCTTGCACCAACGACAAAAACATTGTCCGCATCCCACATTTGACTATACCTATTGACTGCTGATGTGTCTGGCTGAGTTCCCATCATGACGCCTCCCGTATTATGCGTCGACTGATAGGTCATAATTTCGTACGGACCAAGCTCCTTTAAATAATCGACTTTATCCGCACCCATCTCCTTCATAATCTGTGAGCAGCGCTGGGACAAAAATTTCGCCAGCTCTCGATCCTGCTCCTCGAAATCAAACGTTATGCGAAGCAGCGGGTCGCCATAGACGTCTTTATAAGTCGTATCCAGATCGAGAAAATGATGCTTGAACGCCATCGAGGACCCCTGCACTCCAATACTAAGCGTACGATTCGCATAATGGACTGATTTCTCCTTGAATTCATAGCCCCATGAGGCTGTACCCGACGGAGTGGGATTATTCTGAATCGGACGAGCGCCGGCTTGACCGATCGAGATGACGCCTCCATGGATAAAATTCAGCTCGGAGTGGTCGAAGTTATCGCCATTGAAATCGTCAATTGAGACGCCCAGCGCGCCTGCGCCCGCAAAGCTATTGAACTGCTGTTTTTCGAAAAAGCCTACAGCGCTCCCTTTGATGACCTGATACGCATAGTTCCGGCCGATGACTCCAGTACCTGTCGACGGATCGTAAGGCTTCCCAAGCCCGGACATGAGCAGCAGGCGAACATTGTTGAACACATAGCTCGTCACGACGACGATATCCGCAGGCTGAATGATTTCCTCTCCCGTGGTCACATCCGTATACATGACGCCTGTCGCCTTTCCGCCCTTATGTAAAATGCGACGAACATTTGAATGGGTGCGGATTTCAAACTTCCCCGTCTTATTGGCAACCGGAATGACGGTCACCACAGGATCAGCTTTGGCCCCGTATTCACAGCCGAAGCGCTCGCAATATCCGCAGTACTGGCATGCCGCGCGGGCAATGCCGTCGGGATTCGTGTAATTTTCCGATAAATTCGCAGAGGGCATCATATACGGATTCAGCTTCATGCGGGTAGTCGCATCGACAAAGAGCTGCATCGCGGGCGATTTTTTCATCGGTGGGGTCGGATAAGGCTTGCTTCGTTTGCCGCCAAGCGAGTTCTCCTCGCCTGAAATACCGGCCATGATCTCGAATTTATCGTAATACGGCTCAAGCTCGTCATAGGTGATGCCCCAATCCTGAATCGTCATGTTAGCCGGAATTTTATTTTTTCCGTATTTCTCAATCGTTTTGCTGCGGATTTCAAAATCGTAAGGCAAGAAACGATACGTTTGGCCGTTCCAATGAACGCCGGCTCCGCCAAGCCCGTCTCCAATTAGAAAGGAGCCGTATTGCCGCATAGGCAGCGCACGAATTTTCTCATTGCTGCGGAACGTGATCGTTTCCTTCGACAAATCCTGCATCATTTCGTAGCGAAGCGCGTACCGGAGCTCGTCATGGATCATAAAATAGTCCTCAGTCTTCCGCTCCTTGCCTCGCTCTAATCCAACTACATTTAAGCCTTTCTTTGTCAGCTCGGCAGCGATGATGCCGCCTGACCATCCGACGCCTACGATGACGACATCGGTTTTCGGTAATGTTTTGGCCATATTATCCTCCGATTCACTAATGAGAAACCAAATGATCTTGCAGGCTGCTCGGTTCGATTTTGGTAAAATCCTTATCAATAATGCTGACATAGCTCATCTGATTGCCCGGATAGCTGCGCATCTTCCACCCATTCATGTTCGTATTGCCCCCATATAGTGGGTCGCTATACGCGCCTTCAAGGGTGTTGGTTCGCAGCATCTTGAAGAAGCTGCTCGCAGAGATCGTCGTCAGCTTCACAGCGTCTGACTCGAAGCTCTTAAGCACCTCATCCTGCTCCTCGCCGGCTAATTCCACGAAGCTTTTCTGATATTTGGTCATGCTATAGTTCTCCATCTCACGCAGCCCGATTTCGAAAATTTCCCGCCGCTTCAACCGGCCTTGGTAGCCCTGCTCCTTCTCTCCTGTGAAGAACGGCGGCGTCATATAATCCCGCCCGTTGAAGCCCCATTCCCCAGCCAGCTGGTGGTCGATAAAGAAGGCAACCCCAAGCGACTTCGCACCGGGACCATTCTCATCCTCAGGAAAGATACGCTCTGTGGCGCTCTCGGTGATTCGGAACTGCTCTTGCGTAAAAAACATGAGCGCGTGATTGTAGTTTTTGGCCTCGGGCGTCTTTCCTTCATCTGGCGCTGCCGGCGCATTATCTGTGGCTGGCTTTCTCTTGATCAGGGAGCCGAGTGCCCCACCCACCATAATACCGCCCAGCGCATAGCCTGTATTGACAAGAAACTTACGTCGGGAGCTGTTGTCTACTGCTCGTTTGCCTGGGTCTTTCTGTTTGTCTATCCGATCCAATGCTTGCACCTCCTGGAAGCTTCACTCTTTCTCCTTTATTATTTTCCAAGAAGTCATGAATATTCATTTCATGGAAAGGGTCATCCTAAAAGCAAAATGCAACCTATGGAGGATGATTTTTCAATGACTACCACCCGCAAACTGCTCGTACTGACATCCGCCGCTTTAGCTTTGGCTTTAACTGGCTGCGCCAATGGGACAACGCCCAACACCCAAACAAAATCTGATCAGCAGCAGCAGGCTCATATGCTTCATGATCCCTCCATCATTCCAAGTGAAGGCGGACCGAAGCTGCATACGACCAATGAGCATGGCAAAACCACTTACGGCATGGGCACATCCGTCTACAGTATGATCGGCAGCTCAGGGCTGAACGCAAGCGGCTTCTCCGCGCATCTGGAATCGCGCCTCAGCGGCATCGGCATCCCTGACGTGCGCGTATTCGTCTTTGACGATACGGTCGTGCTCGCCGCGGAGAAGCATGCGGCTTCCGCCTCGCAATATGACAGCCTTCAGAGAAAGCTGCTCGATCAGACCGAAGGGCTTTCTGGCAAAGGCTATTCGCCGGAAGATGGCCTCGGCGGCATGAGCGGCACGGACAAGGACAGCCACGACAATCTGGCGATGGCAGCAAGCCAGATCAAGACGTTCATGGGCGGAGACGTCAAGGTACTGACCGTAACGGGCGCTAGAGCAGTAAAGGTCATCGAGCAGATTCGTGCGGATGCGATGGCTAAAAACATATCCCCAGATAAGGTGGCAAACGGTATCCGGGATCTACTGAGGCTGGTAAAGGCAGAGCAACGCCGCAACCGTTAATCTCATTAAATAAAGCAGCGGCTGCCGGCAAAAGGCTGGCAGCCGCCAGTTCAAACCGTAGCTGAATCAATGTGCTCATTTTCCGCATTGGAGGCTATTTCTGTTGTATTTTCTGCAGTGTAGCCGTCATTTGGAGAGGCATGTCAGGTTTCTGCTGTATTTTCTGCACTGTAGCGATTAGAGCTGAAACAGCAACCGAAGAGTTGTCAGCAATCATAATGAAGAAGCTTGTTTCAAGGGGCATCAGCGAATAAACGGGAATGGTTCGAGTATTAATCAGAGTCATGAGTCCCAAATAAAAAGAAAAACGCCTCCAAAACCGCTGCTCAAGCAGGGTTGGGGGCGTTTTTCGGTATGGATGCTTCCTGTCAGTATTCGGGGAAGGGGACATCCGGTATAACTTTCGAGCCAGCCCCATCCATTCTCCCAGCCTCAACGCTCGCGAAGGCATCGCCCTGCGATTAATTGGCGCCGAACTGCGCGTGGTGCAAGCGGCTGTAAATGCCGCCCGCCGAAACTAGCTCCTCGTGGCGGCCTTGCTCGGTAATGCCCTGCTCCGTTACAACGACGATGCGATCCGCATTCTTGATCGTCGCAAGTCGGTGCGCGATTACGAGCGTCGTGCGACCGACGGACAGCTCAGCCAGCGATTGCTGAATCGCCGCTTCTGTTTCTGTATCGAGCGCCGACGTCGCTTCGTCGAGAATAAGGATTGGCGGATTTTTGAGGAACATCCGCGCAATTGCCAGGCGCTGCTTCTGCCCGCCGGACAGCTTCACGCCGCGTTCGCCGACAACCGTATCCAGCCCCTGTGGCTGCGCTTGGATGAACTCCTCGAGCTTCGCTCTGCGAGCTGCCTGCCAAATATCCTCATCGGATGCGCTCAGCTTGCCGTAAATAATATTTTCACGAATCGTGCCCGCGAACAGGAATACATCCTGCTGTACGATACCAATCTGCTTCCGCAGCGATTCCATCTTCAGATCGCGAATATCGTAGCCGTCGACTGAAATGCTGCCGCCCTCTATCTCATAGAAACGCGGCAGCAAGCTGCAAAGCGTCGTTTTGCCGGCACCGGATGGTCCAACAAAAGCAATCGTCTCGCCTGCGCGGATTTTCAGATCGATATTTTGCAGAACCTTCGCTTCGCCTTCATAGCCGAACGTAACATTTTGATAAACAATATTTCCGCTTAAACGATCCACCTCAACAGCATCCGGCTTATCTGCAACGTCTGGCGCTGTCTCCAGCAGCTGCACGTAGCGCTTAAAGCCGGCGATGCCTTTCGGATAGCTTTCAATAACGGCATTAATTTTCTCAATCGGCTTAAAGAAGATGTTTGTCAGCAAAACAAAGCTAATGAATTCGCCGTATTTCAGGTCTCCCTTAATAACGAACCATGTCCCCGCCACGAGCACAAATACCGATACAAGCCTCATCAGCATGTACGTAATCGACGAGTTCAAGCCAATAATTTTGTAGGAAATAAGCTTGGCTTCACGAAAGCGCAGATTGTTGACCTTGAACAGCTTTTTCTCATGCTTCTCGTTCGAGAACGCTTGAACGACACGAATGCCGCCAACCGTATCCTCAACGCGTGCGTTGAAATCAGCCATATCCGAGAACAGCCGATTCGCTGCTTTCGTCATTTTGCCGTTGAACAGCAGAACGAGCCATATAATAATTGGAACGATAATGAACGTTAGAATGGCTAACTCCAAATTAATATAGGCCATGATGCCGAATGCTCCGACCAACGTCATCGCGGCTATGAACATATCCTCCGGTCCGTGATGGGCAACCTCGCCGATCTCGAACAAATCATTCGTAAGGCGCGAGATCAGGTGGCCGGTTTTCGTATTATCGAAAAATCGGAACGACAGCTTCTGGATATGATCGAACAGCTTCTTCCGCATGTCCGTCTCAATATTAATGCCAAGCATATGCCCCCAGTAGGTGACGATATATTGCAATATGGTATTAATGACATAAACGACGAGAAGGATAGCGCAGGCTGTTATAATCAAACCCCAGTTCTCGTCCGGCAGCAGCGTATCAATCACATAGCTGACCGCTAGAGGGAAGCATAGCTCCAGCACCGACAGCAGAACTGCACAGCAGAAATCTAGCAAGAACAGCTTTTTGTAAGGCTTATAATAAGCAAAAAATCGTAAAAACATCTTGAACTCCTTCTCTTTCTGTAGTGATAATCATTTTCATTTAAAATGATATACAATCACTGCCAGCCTGTCAATCCATTCCCAAATTCAATCCGATCATGATGCGTATAGACGTTCATTTCCCCGCCCCGTATAAAGCCTACGCAGGTGATGCCCAGATCGTCCGCGAGCCGAAGGGCGAGATCGGTAGGCGCCGACTTGCTGAGCAAAATACCGCAGCCGATCTTCGCCGCCTTCAACACCGCTTCCGAGGAAAGCCTTCCGCTGAAGGCGATCACTTTGTCCGAGGTGCGCAACCGATGCAGCAGACAATAACCGAAGAGCTTGTCGAGCGCATTGTGACGGCCGATGTCCGTTCGTACGGCGAGCAGCTCGGCAGGCGTTCCGATTGCTGCGTTGTGGACTCCGCCCGTGCTGCGGAAATCCGCAGAGCTGTCCTGCAGCTCCCGCATAAAGCGTATACACTGCTCAGCCGATATTTTCGTGCGGGTCATGATCGTTTTTGCCGTAAGCATATCGTTGTGCAAATAAAACTGGCGCCCCTTCCCGCAGCAGGAGCCGATAAAACGTTTGGAGTAATGGTCGAGGCTCACCGTATGCTTATGTTCAAGCTCGATGTAGGCAAAGCCCGTATCCTCATGGATGCTCAGAGACTTCACCTGACCAGCCGTGCGTATAACGCCTTCGGAAGCGAGAAAGCCAATGACAAGCTCCTGCAGGTCAGATGGCGAGCACACCAAGGTTGCGAACTCCTCGCCATCCAGCTTCAAGGTAAGCGGAAATTCCGCGGCGATATCATCATCCTTCTCGAAGCTCGCGCTTCCGTCGTATTTGAGTACCCGCCATTTGGTCGTGTTGGATAGATCCATCCGAGTGCCCCTCCCCTTTCGCTTCCCGCTTAGGCATGCTTCGCTTCCTGCCAATCATACATGCTTAAGCCGGCGGCTCAATCTCAAGCTCGACAATCCGCTTCTCGATATATTTCGTGTCCTTAAATGCATGATATGTTTCCGCCCGCTCCACAATAACCGATGTATTGTATTCAGGAATGCCGGCAACCGGCTCATATACCCCTCTTGGAAAAAGACTGTTGCCCTCCGGCCAGTACAGCTCAATATTCCCAGGCGCGATATCCTCGCTTTTGGCCCGGCCATGGTAGGCGCCGTTCCGGTTATAGACCACAATCGCTTCTCCTTCAGCAATCGCAAGCTTGGCTAAATCTGCTCCGCTCATCAGCACATCGTAGCGGCCGGCATCGTTGAAGACATCCTTCTCTCCGTAAATCATGGAATTGAACTGCTTGCCTCGCCGCGTTGTCGCATAGAAATGGCCTTCTGGTATACGCAGCTCAGGCAGATCAACCTTGATTAAATGGCCTTTGCCATCTTCCGTTGGACAGATGCCATCCTCGCACAGCCAAGCCCCTCCCCACTGGAACACATCGCCTTTATTGCGCAGCTTCTGAATGCCATCATAATTAGGCGCTGCCAAAGCAATCTCCCGCCTGACTGCGTCGGCATCCTTAAAGACAATCGACTCTCTCATTTCAGGCCGAATGCGAGCAGCGAGGTCCGCATAGATTTGCCATTCCGCACGAGCCTCCTCCAACCTAGGGCCTTCAATCATCGGGGAAAAATAAACCATCCGCTCCGTCGAGGTAGACGTGCCGCCGCCAGGCTGCTCATAACGCGTCATCGCCGGCAGCACGATAACCTCCTCCTGCGCGTCCAGCAGCGTAGAGCTGTTCAGCACAATATCCTGATGCACCCTCAGATCAACCGCTTCCAAGCATCGCTTCATAAAATCCGGGTCCGGCATCGTCTCGACAAAATTGCCGCCAGACGTATAGAACAGCTTCAGCCTGCGCTCATGCTGCTCCGGCAGCAAAGCGTTCTCCAGCGATACGCCGACGATATCGCCCTGCCAATCCGGCAGCTTGAAGCCCCATAGGCGTTCGATTCGGCCGATATCCCCGCCTTTAAACTCGCCGCCGGGCAGGCTGAACGGATCGGCACCCATTTCGCCCGAGCCCTGAACGCCGCTATGGCCGCGAATCGGCATCAAGCCGCAGTGCTCGCGTCCAAGGAAGCCTCGCAGCAGCGCAAGGTTCGCCACCTGCGATATGTTGTCCGTTCCGAACCGATGCTGCGTAAGCCCCATGCTCCAGACGAATACGCCGGACTTCGCCCCTGCCAGCTCTACAGCGAAATCCCTCATCCGCTCCCTTGTGAGGCCGGATGACTGCTCGAGCAGCTCCCATTCCTGCTGCACGACATGCGCCCTCAGCTCCTCATAGCCATTCGCATGCTCCTGAACAAATGCATGATCAATCGCCGATCCCGGCTGCTCCTCCTCCATCTCAAACCACCACTTCATCACGCCGTGCATAAACGCAATGTCGCCGCCGATATTTACCTGATAGAAGTCATCAGCCAGCTTTGTGCCAAACAGAGCCGATTCCGGGATCGACGGAATCCAGTAGCCCTCCATCGCCGGCTCGCGGTAAGGATTGATGACGATGATCTTGGTCCCCTTCCGCTTCGCGGCATACATATACTTGGTGGATACAGGCTGATTGTTTGCGGCTACGCTGCCCCAGAATACAAGCACATCCGTACCGATCCAATCCTTGTAATTGCAGGTTGAAGCCCCTACCCCAACCGAGCGCTTCATCGCCGTCTTGGAGGGGGAATGGCAAATTCGCGAGGCATTATCAATATTGTTGGTTCCGATAAGCCGCGCCGCCTTCGCCGCCACATAATAGGACTCATTTGTTATTCCGCGCGCCGTTAAATAAAAGGCCAGCTGCTTCGGATCGATCGACCTTGCTTTCGCCGCAATCCGGTCAAGCGCATCCTCCCATGACAGCCTGCGGAAGCTGCGCTCCCCTTTCGCCCTAATAAGCGGGTACGGCAAGCGCCCCAGCTTGCGCAACTGCGTGCTGTCGAGCTTACGCAGCTCATCGATATCCGAATGCAGCGTTGCCCCCTTAATGGCCGGCATCGTATTAAGTCGCAGAACATTCAGACGAGTCGTGCAAATATGCGGGCCATCCAGCGTCTGATCATATAACCCGGATACGCCCAGCGCGCAGCCATCGCATACCCCCTGTGTCAAAATCCGGTAAGCATAAGGCAAATTATCGCGGTTGTCCCACGCTACCTTGAGCGTATCCCGAATATGATGCGGCTTGATTTTTCCTAGCCCAAACGGCGCTTTGCTGACCCACAGCTTCGGATCAGGCCGCGCAGGCAGCTTGATGGGTCCAGTATGAACGGTTTTCTTCATTAATCATTCACCTCGTTAATAGAATGGTATAAATACTATTAAGCCCATAAATCTGTTCATGCTGCACCAACTGGTTCTGCTCCTATACGATAAGCCTCATTAACAGCCCCCTGCTTTAAAGTAAGCGTATACAAATGCAGAGCGTTAGCGTTGACGCCGAGAATGCTGAGCAGCCCAAGAATGGCATGATGGTACACCAAGTCATTCGAAGCGCCGCTCAGCGATCCTTCCCCTTCAAAAAGCTTTCATTAGACGCGAACTGCTCACAATGGCAATACTTGCACAGCCGCTTGCTTTCCGCTCACTTGAATGCCTGATTGCTTCTTGCCGCTCTCCGCCAGATCCTTCAGCATACGCTCCAGAAGCTCCTTCGCTTTCGGACCTTCCTTGCCTTGAATCTTAACAACGAGCTGGACGCCGTTGCCCGAGCCGAGAAGCTTCGCCGCCTGCCGCAGCTTCGTATCATAATCATGCTCCTCGATATGAGGGGTCAAGCGGAGCTCCTTTACCTTGCTAGGCTGTTCCTTCACCTTAGCGCTGCGATTCTCTTGATCCGCCTGCTGCTTAGCCTGTCCCTTGCCAACAAGCTTGCAAGGCGGCGGGCTGCTCATAAGCGAGGTGCAGACGAGGTCTGCCTTCAGCTCGCGCGCCTTCGCCAGCGCTTCATCACGCGAGACAATGCCCAGATCCTCGCCCCGCAAACCTGTTAGCCTCACCTCGGATGCGCGTATTTTTTCATTCATAATAACCATTGATGCCATACAACGTATCACTCCCATACCGTGAATAAGGAAAACAGCAGCCTTTACTAGCAAAGCCGCTGCTATTTCCTACTTCTATTATACGCTTTTATTAGACGTCTAGCGCGGTTTGTTTTTGAATCGAACGATCAGCAGCTTCTGCTGCATTACTCTAGCACATGGATAAGCAAAAAAAAGGAATGCCCCCGCTAGGAGAGCCATTCCTTTCCTCTGTTCAGTCGATCATCCTACTCAAGACGAGATGCTTCTTTCTCCACTGCTTCCTACAACCACGCTCGGCTTCTTTCCCCAACCTGTAAGCCACCTGCCTAAACGAATGGAAGGCAGCTCTATGAAATAATAGCTTAGCGCCCCCGCGCCGAATGAAACAACAAAAGCGAGCATGACGATAAACATTTTATCAAGCTCTCCATCAAGCAGATGAACGAGCGATAGAAGCACGATCATATGATATAAATAAAGACTGTACGAGATTTTGCCCAAAAATAATAACGGCTTCCGCTGCAGCTGCTGCGATAATCGAACGGACGATAGAACTGCTATAATGAAGATGGAAGCACCGATCGCCGTCATCCAATCGCCGCCATGCGGCATGAACCTGTCATGGAAATCCTCGCCATAACCGATCCATTTGAACGAATAGCAGCATAATGCTGCAATAAGAAGCAAGGTTGTCCACCAGCCATTTAACTTCGAGAAAACCGCCCTCAGCTGCTTCTGATATTTGGCAAGCAGCGCTCCCACAATAAAGAAAGAGGCATAATGCAGGGATACAACAAAATTAGTCATGTAACGGGTTTCTATATTTTCGAGCATAATTGCTGCTCCATAGGATAAGACAATCGCAAGCGGAAGTCCGAATTTCCATCCGCCTCTCACAATAGCAAACATAATGAAAGGGAATAATAACGAGATTCGCATCTCATGGACCAGCGTCCACAATATCGGATCATATCTCGTCGTATTGTAATTCCCCACAAACAGAAGGTGATGAATAATGGAGCCCATATCCGGAGGTGCTACCCATAGATTGTTATAATAGGTCGTTAAGTCCGTAAGCTTCGACACGTAGACCGCTTCCCTCATTAGAATGGCGATCACTAAAGCGACCAGAAAAGGGATGTAAATGCGGCAGATCCGCTTAATCACATATTTCGTATAATTCTGCTGGCGATTGCTGAAGAACGGCAAGGAGAGCACGAACCCGCTAAGCAGAAAAAACATAATAACTGCTTCATGGCCTCCCCAAATCGCATGCAGCGGTGTATATTTCAGCAGGTTAAGCGGATAATCCAGAAAGCTTAAGCCTGATGTATTTTGCACGATTGGCGTAAACACCATTAAGAAATGGCCAACCATAACGGCTAACGCCGCCAAACCTCTAAGCGAATCCAACTCTTCATAGCGCTGCAAGCTGTGATACCTCCACATGTAATGAGTCTTTATAGTAACAAAGACGATTATATAGGATAGCCGGCCTGTTTGTCCGTTTTTTTGTTTTTTTCGCTATTTTCCAATCCATAACAGCTGTTAATCCGAATTAGATGCTGCAAGCTGAATAATGACGCAGCCATCTCCGGCATCCCATTGCACCTTTGCACCTAATGCCTCTGCAATAAACCTGACAGGCACATACGTTTTACCCTGATAAGAGGTCACAGCGGCGTTCATTTTAACACTTTTCCCATTCCATACAGCCTTCGTGTCGTACACCCTGATCTGCATGGCCTGATTGCTGTAAGAGATCGAAATTTCGTCGTTAGCATAGTTAACCTTTGCGCCAATCGACTCGAATAATACACGCAGCGGTACGAAGGTGACTCCATTCATTTGGATAGGGCCGGGATTTGAAGCAATATATTTTCCATTGATTTTTAACGATAATTGCCGCTGCGCCGGCTTGGCATCGATTTTACTTTCAAACTTATCCGGTTTCCCGCTATAGGGCATGTTACGACGATTTCCCCATGTCCAGACTACTCCATTCTTATCTAAGGCTGTACCGCTATTTAAGGCGACAGCATTGACCTCAACGATATTATTCAAGGGCTGTATCCGCTGCAGCGCTCTATTCACCCAGTCTGATTTGCCCCATACGGTGCCATCTTGGTTTAAATATAACGAGTAGAAGCTTTCATAACTCACGCTAAGCTTGCGAAACTGTGCATTCGGCACCGAGGATACAAGCTCTTTATCCGGAAGCATTTTCACTTCCCCTCTCCCGACAGCATCGCTATCAAAGCCGGTAAAATCCGTTATAAGCGATTTCGATACCACCTCGTACATTCCCATGTCCATTATGTAGGTGTTGCCATACCAACGAATCGTCTTCCCATCATTCATCAGCACCATCAGGCTTTGCAGAGAGCTCCGAATCGCCTTCACATGCTCAAGCGCAATCTTAGGAATGCTCGCTAGATCAACATCTGCTTGTGTCGCCTGATCAGGTGTATAGCAGGTCGGTTCTTGGGGATTCTGCAAGTCAGGTCTCATAAGCGACACAAAGCATACGTTGCCCCATACAAATACTTGCCCCTTACTATTCAAAGCCATGAATGCTGGACCAGCACTGATATCTTGAATATTGGACAACTCAGGGACTCGCTTTGGACGCTCAAGAGGATTGGTACTCCAAGTCCATACATCGCCAGATGCGGTAAGGACAAGGTTGCCTGATATTTTTACGGCGCCTTCGATTCGTGGCCCTCTAACTGCAGGAGCATCAACAGTGCCTATCCATATCGTTCCATCTGCCTGCAAAGCATAATAGTGCTCCGAATGGCTCCTATCATCCATATCGATAATACGGGTGAGAGAGATCGATTGGATGGTTTGGGCCTTCGCACCGGCAACAAAGCTCAAGTTCCCAATTGACAGCAAAAACAAAATAACGAACAGCAAAGCAATGGACTTTTTCATTCCAAACACTCCTAATTAGCAAATTATGCATTTTATACCAATTAGACGTTTAGACGTATAAAAAAGTTGCTGCATGCCTATTCCATGTTATTTCTTGTTCTCGACCGTGATAGGGAGCGCCATAGCTTAACTAACCCTAAGATGCACAAGCAGACAAATAGGCCCGCACTGCCCCCGACAAAATCAAGCACAACATCCGTGGCGTTGCCCGTCCGCTCGTCAGAGCCAAGCTGATTCCATTCATCTAACGCCGGGACAGCAATTGCAACCAGCAGCGTAATCACAATCGAAATAAACCAACGTCCACCGCTCAGCGCACGCAGGAACATGTACAGCATGGCAGCGAACGCAGCGTACACAAATAAATGCGCGCCTTTGCGAAATAGGAATTCAATGAAGCTATATGGACGTTCATGTGAATTAATAACGCTGGTTCGATATGTAATCGTCACATCAGGCAGCCATCTTACAAGCTGATGGTAATCAAAATGGCTGCGCAAGAAAGGCTGAATGCTTTGCTGCTCATACGACTGGGACGAAAACATAAATAAAAGCGCGAGCCAACCCGCAAACAGGATCCCCCATATGAGGGTTGGCATCCATTTCATAGATTTGGTCAATTCTCCAGCACCTCCTGCAAAGAAACCTTATCCCTATTCTCTTCATCTATCATACTTGAAAAGAAAGGCACAAACAAAATTTGAGCATGCAGAGAGCTGGAGAGACATGCCAAAGAACGGCCTACTTCCTCAAAAGAAGCAGCCGCTGACATTTTTAATAGTACATAATTGGAAAAAAAAGAAGTATAACCCAACCATTTTTCATAAGGGAGAGGTATGAAAGTCCTATTTTCATATAGTCAATACATCTAAAGTTTGGTATTATGACTTAAAGGAAGAGAAACGAGGGTGATCATGATGTCTAGTTATTTAATGTTTACTGAAATAGCAACACCATTCAAACTAATCGGAATTAGGATTTTTAAGGATGAAAACGGGAAATATTGGTACAAATTCAGAAAAAATAAACGGAAGCGTCTGTTTAAATAGAGTTATTTTCTTTCCATGTGAACACAAACGAAGCACAATTCGTCTTATTTATACACTCTTTCTCATATCTTACGCAATCATAGCAATTAAGCACACGATCCAACGCTTGGCTTGCTCCTAACACTTCATCAGATTGGTATGACTGGTACACAAATAGCTTATCGACCATTTCCTGCCGCAGCTGCTCGATCGTATGCTCTAGCTTCCTTTTTTGTAGAACAGTATCTCTATTAATGGACCCTCACCTCTCCCTGATTAAAACGATTAGAATCGACATCAACGGGCTTTCCCTCGCCAAACCTATATCATTCCAACATAACGGCCAATTATCATCCAATCCAGCAAGCAGCCCATCTCTTGAGCACTTAGACCTAATCCGCGAGAAAGCATAATCGCATCTGTATCTAGGCTAAATAGACTGAAAGTACATCGATCGAATAGATGGAACACTTCAATTATGACCTTAGTCCCCCTATATTGACACTTTTGTATAGATTTAGGTTAGTTTCTAATCATAGTGTAATCCAAATTTTAGTACTATGGTAGTGGGTTTGCTAATGAAATGTGTTAATTTTTCGCATTACTCCACAATTGGAAGGAAGGAAAGAAAAAAGTATGAAAAAAAAAGGCATACTCGAGGCTCATTTTGACATATTCGACTTACCATTGAATCGGATTTTACGCTATCCATCTCGCTTGCAATTGAACTCAGGAGAATAGCGAAAGCAACAGTAGTTGCTGGTCAACAGACAAAGGAGCAGTAATGAAGTCAATGAGACTTCACAACTGCTCCTAAATGCTCAATAAAATAACGATTATTTCAAATTCTCCGCAACTATTCTTCCAGCCTTAAGCAGATTATTGAATTCTTCTCGATAGGCAGCAATAACGTCCGTACTATACCCGTTCGCAGTCAGCTTTGACGTCGTGTCTGATATAATGTCCTCAAACCTCGTGGTGCAATTGTTAAGCGTCAGACGCCCTTTTTCCTCTATATTAGCTTTATCCTCAGCCTTTGCCGAATTGTATTCCAAAAGAATTTTCCGAAGAGCCGCGTCACAGCTATTCTGAAGCGCAACGAGCTTCGCTTTGGCATCATCCGTAATTTGTTCTTCTGTCGGTTTAACAGATCCTTCACCTGCGCCGCCAGCACCTGCGCCAGTATTACCGGTTTTACCCGTAACTGTGCTTGTTTCTGGCTGTATACCGCCGCCGGCTTCTAGCTCTGACCGATATGCAGCGGATTCACCGCTAACCATCTGCGTCACCGGGTCAAAGTTGATCAGCGTCCCTGCCGCCTCTGACAAAAAACGAAGAGGCGCATAGATTGAACCGCTAAAAACGTAAAGAGATTGGCCAGCCGGCAAGGCTGCTGTCTTCCCATCGAATACCAAGGATGCCTTAACAGGTTGAATCGCAATTGAAATGCTTGCTTGCGGCTTTTGGCTGCCTGATGCTCCAGTTTGCAATTGCTTCTTCAGCGCAGCAAGCTCCTTCTCCGTTGGTTTAGAAATTGCAGCCTTCGTTCCATCCCATTTCACCGTTTTTTGCAGCGCATAGGAAATGTAGCGAATCGGCACATATGTACGACCTTGATAAATAAACGAGTATTGACCTTCCGGCAGTTGTAGCGATTGACCATCAAATTGCAGTTTAATCGGCTGCGTTGTCGCCTTTATTGTTGTCGTTGCCGCTGATGCGACGGCAGCAAGTAAAGATGAAAGCATCGTAACAACTAGAAAAATAGATAATGCTCGTGACTTTTTCATAGAGCCTCCTCAGAATAATAGAGCTTACTTGTCGAGCGAGTTGGCAATAATGGCAAGCGCATCGGCTCTGGCTCCAGCTTTAGCACTTTCATATTGCGAGCTCCAATCAGGAAAGGGTTGATCGCCTAAATCTGCTGCCTTATACTCGCTCTTGGCATTGCTGATTAATAGATTGTACTTCGCATCACAGTCAGCCTCAGCTGCAAAAACCTTATTCAGATATTTGCTCTGAATAGTCGCAATCGCTGCATCTTCATCACCGCTAAGCTCTTGTGCGATCTGACGGACCAGGCTATTGCTGCTTGCCTTGCACGAAGACTTCAGCTTCTCCAGCTCCGCTGTAACCGAGGCATCAATCTCTTTCTTCTTTCGGGACTTTTCTTCCGAATTGGCAGATTCATCCCCTGACTTCTGGCCTACATCTAAATTATCAGACGTTGGTTCAGGTGTCAAAGATGAAGTTGGGCTAGGCTGAAGGTCTTCCGCTGTCTGAGGCGATGGAACTGGCACCTCTGTCTGAGCTGGAACAGCTTCAGGCGTCTGAGCTGGAACAGCTTCAGGCGTCTGCTCCGGCTGATCGTTAGGCTTCTCTGTGCCCGCAGCAGTATTTTGCCCCCCATCAATCCGAGCCGTTTCTTCTATACGTCCATTTAGCTCTTCTACCTGATTCAGCTTTGAAAAGAGACTCATACTTCCATAAATCACAATACCGATAACAACGATTGCGCCTGCAATTATAAATAGCATTTTACTCGATATTTTCATCGTTTTGGTTTCATACGGGCGCTGCATGAGCAATGACCCCATATGATCCTCCTTGTCTTATTTTCAAAAAAACAAGCTGACGCTTCTTATAAGACAGGGCGCCAGCTTCAGATATCGCTTTTTACAGACCAACAAGAAATCGTACTCCATGAGCTTGTTTATGAGAGAGTGACAGCCGCTAGTTTATTCTTATGATAAACCATTTTTAGATAGAGCTCCATACGTTTCTCTTCATCCAAGCAATCTTTCCACAGCATTTCATGGAACTCCATCCAAAGCTGATGCCATTCACGTACAATATTTGTGTGTATCATCCTATGAATAACCTCCAATTTTCCACATAAACCTCGACGGGAGGCACGATATTCGGTAGCTGGCTGGCAGTCTGATTTCAGATAAGCCCCTTTAGCTTTGCGTCGCCACTTTTCAATGGTTTTGCATTTATCGTACGGTTTATGTGTTGTGTTGTTTAATGGTATGTTAACAAAATTTCAGGAGGGTGTATAGGGATTATTACTATGACCTTATTTGTTTAAACTAGATGATTGTATTCGGATAAATTGTTATGGAATACTCGATTTCACTTTTAACTATTCAATATTACAAAAAAACAATAAGATAACCTATCCAATCAGGTATAGCTAGTAAACAAGTATAATTTAGTCAGTTTTTGTGTAGCCGCATTTAATTCAACTTTAAAAATTATAAACGATCAAACTGGTTTTGGAATAGGATCATTTATTTTTAAGTTATTTACATACCATTCTATTGTTAACTCTAGACCTGTATTAAGATCAAACTTGGGATTATATCCAATTAATGCTTTGGCTTTAGAAATATCAGCAAGAGAATGAGGAATGTCACCTGCACGCGGGATACCATGTATTGCTTGAAGATCTTTATTAAGTAGTGTACATAGTTTGTCATAAAGTTCATTTAGAGTCACATTTTCACCAAATGCTATATTAAAAGCTTCACCGTTCGCCTCATCACCTGCTAAACATGATTTAAGGTTTGCTTCAATTACATTTTCTATATATGTAAAATCACGAGTCTGTGTTCCATCACCATTTATAATAGGCGATTTATTGTTTAACAATGCTTTCACAAAAACAGGAATAACCGCAGCATAAGTTGACTGAGGATCTTGTCTTCTACCAAATACATTAAAATATCGTAAACCCACCGTCTTTAAACCATACACTTCATAATAATTTCTAGCATATAGCTCATTAACTGTTTTTGTAATTGCATATGGAGAAAGTGGTTTCCCCATCTTGTGCTCTACCTTTGGAAGATTAAGCTCATCACCATAAACAGAGGATGATGATGCATATACAACTTTCTTAACGCCTGATTCAACAGCAGCTTGAAAGATATTAAGAGTTCCGTGAACATTAATTGTGTCATATACAAGAGGCATCTTAATAGAACGAGGAACTGAGCCCCATGCTGCCTGGTGTAATACATAATCAACGCCTTCACAAGCCTTCTTACATGCATCAAAATCTACGATACTTTCTTCTATAAATTCAAAGTTATATTTCTTTTTTAATTCTGCAATATTCTCTGGTCTACCATTTGATAAATCATCTAATATTCTCACTTTGTATCCCATTTCAAGTAAAGCTTCGGCTAAATTCGTTCCAATAAAACCCGCTCCACCAGTAATAAGAAATGTTGAATTCTGAGGAAATTGTAAGTTTTTATAATTCATTTAATCAAATCCCTTCTCGTTACAAATGTATTTCAAAATTATCCTTTTACATTTTCAGCTTTAACTACCTTGAAAAAGGTAAGGAAAATTATTTTTATATCTAGTAAAAAAGATGCATTTTCAAGATAGTATTCATCATATAAAACCTTTGACTCATCTGATATGAAATCCCTGCCCATGATTTGTGAATATCCCGTTATTCCAGGAGTCAATTTATCAATTCCTCGCTCTTTTCTAGACTTAATTAGCTCGTATTGATTATAAAGAGCAGGTCTAGGGCCAATAAAAGACATCTCCCCTTTTATTAAATTAATTAATTGAGGTAACTCGTCAAAACTAAATTTTCTTAAAAATCTCCCAACTCGGGTAACATACTTAGTAGGGTCCCCCAAACGATCAGTTGCAATATTTGGGGTGTCAATTCGCATACTTCTGAATTTATAAATATTAAATAACCTTCCATTTGTTCCAACTCTGCGTTGAATGAATATAATTGGTCCTTTCGATTCCGCTTTTATAAATATTCCGATAACTATAAATAGTGGAATTAGAATAACAAATATTAATGTAGCAAAAAGTATATCAAGAATTGCCTTTACATGTCTGTACATATTATCCCTCTTTCGATAATGACCGGAAAATTTTCAATTGTTTTTCTACCACCACAGTTTCATCAAACTCAGTTAGAAACATTTCCCTTGAATTTTCCCCTAAAATATGAATGTTCTCCGGATGATTTAATAATCTTTGCATTGTTTCAGCAAGGTCCTTACTGTCTTTAGAATTACAAAGATACCCATTGTATTCCGGAACTACCTCTTCTCGACAACCTCTAATATTAGTTGCAATCACTGGCTTGCCCATAGCCATAGCTTCAATAATAGATCGCGGCAGCCCTTCTCTATAAGATGGCAATATAAAGATGTCAGATGCAACTAGCAACTCAGGTATGTCATTCCTTGGCCCAAGCAAATACACATTTTTCATATTATTTTCCGAAAGTAAAGTTGTGATTTCCTCATGAGATATACCATCTCTATCTCCCATAACGCTTCCACCCACTAGTAATAACTTAATTGAATTGTGTTTATGACTAACTATATTAAAGGCTTCAATTAGTTCTCTAATTCCTTTTTCCTTTACTAGTCGTCCTACAAAGATTAAAACCGTATCTTGATCATCAATATTGTATTGTTCCCGTATCATCTGTCTAGAGTAAAGAGTCGGATTAAACCTTTTAGCCGAAACCCCATTACCAATGTGAAATAGATGATTGGGTGAATTGAATTTATTATTTAAAGCTAATTTATAATCTTCTTTACTTTGAAAGAAAATTAAATCTGTAAACATCCTTCCCCAAGCTTTTTCCAGTAGATATGCAATCTTATACACTATTGGTTTCATGTTTTCGTGGAAATAAAATCCGTGTGCAGTATAAATAATAGTTGGAACACCTGCAATTTTAGCAGCTAACCTAGATATAATACTAGCCAATGGTGTATGCACATGCACTACATCATATCTTTCTTTCTTGTAAAGTCTAACCAATCGAATAACATTAATTAAATGATTAAGTACATTAAGGTTTCTTGAAAAAGGTATATTATGAATACGATAGCCTTTCTGCCGTAAATGAGTTGCGATCTCTCCACAGTGACAAGCGATATCAACCTCATAACCTTCTTGTTGACTTGCATCAATTAATGGTAGTAAAAATTTCTCAATTGTAAAATCCACTGCTGTTACTTGAAGAATTTTCATGTTAGATGTCCTTCATTCTTTAGAAGCATTATTTCTTGCTCAATTCCTTCACGAAACGGCCTTGGCTTATAATCAAAATCGATTTGAGCTTGTTTATGAGAGTAGGCTTTATCTTCTTGTAATCGTCTTACTTGTTCTACTGAAATAATCGCACCTTTGAATACTTTGTTGTAAACATTAGCTAGTCCAATTGCAATGCTCATTGGAATATATACATAAATGACTCTTTTCTTTAATATCTCTTTTATTATGTTTATTGATTCTTTATAAGAAATTATTGAACCACCAGATAAATCATATGCTTTATTTTTGACTTTGTTATGCCCAATACATGTAACAATTGCATTAGCGAGATCTTCTACATAAACCGGTTGCATCAAAGAATTACCACTACCAAACAAAGGGAATATAGGGTACTTATTTAAAAATTTAATTAATTTATGCATATTATGATCTCTTCTATTCCCATATATCATAGTCGGTCTTAGTATAGTAAAGCTTGTATTAGGATAATCATTCTTTAGTATCTTATTTTCTATATCATTATATAATTGGCTGTATGATCGATACTTTGAATAAATTCCTGTTGTATGAATAAGAATGATCTGAGAAATCTTATATTGGTTGGCAAGCTCCATCAACAATGTCGAATATCTTATGTTAGCAATATTAATAACTAAGTCGAAATTATATTTATTAAATAATTCATTTACATTTTGAACGTCATTGAGATCCATGGTCTCAGATATTATTTGTGGATGCTCATTTACTGGTTTCACTCGAGATACACCAACTATCCTCTTACCAGGGTATTGCTTTAATAAGCTGTCTACAACAAAACTACCAGTATTCCCAGTCCAGCCAGTAACTAATATCATCGATTATAATCTCCATAATGTGATCTCTTCTGGGCACTCTTCCTTATTAAGCACACTTTTCACATCCACTACGATACCCTTGCCACCTGTTAGTAGCGGGACTAGACCATCCCAACCTAAATCAAGATATTCTCGATGGCATACAGCAAGCACTAATGCATCAGAGGGTTCTAGCTGTTCAAAACTGTATAATGATTTTCCGTATTCCTCATGAGCTTCTCTCGAATCTGCAATAGGGTCTGTCACCTGTACATTAACACCAAACTCTTCTAACTCAGATATGATATCAATTACTTTTGAGTTTCTTAAATCTGGAACATTTTCTTTAAAAGTCATCCCCAGAACCGTAACTTTAGCACCTTGTACTGGGATACCTTTAAGAATTAATTGCTTTATCAATGAGGTTGCTATAAATTGCCCTACTCCATCATTTATTCTACGGCCCGCCAATATAACTTGAGGATGGTAGCCAACACTTTCTGCTTTATGTGTTAGGTAGTAAGGATCAACTCCAATACAATGACCTCCTACTAAACCCGGTGTAAACTTTAGAAAATTCCATTTCGTTCCTGCTGCTCTGAGTACTTCTGTAGTATCTATTCCTAAGCGATCAAATATTATTGCTAATTCATTCATTAATGAAATGTTTAAATCACGTTGTGTATTTTCTATTACTTTTGCGGCCTCTGCCACTTTAATAGATGGCGCTTTATAAACACCTGCTTCAACAACGGATCCATATACATCTGCAATAATTGATGCAGAGAATTCATTATCACCAGAAACAACCTTAACAATTTTTTTAAATGTATGTTCTTTATCACCTGGATTTATTCTTTCCGGTGAATATCCAACATAAAAGTCCTCTCCAGCTTTTAGACCAGAATGTTTTTCAAGAATTGGAATACAAATTTCTTCCGTAGCTCCCGGATATACTGTAGATTCATAAACAACAATAGTTCCTGGTTTTATATTTTTACCTACAGTCTCAGAAGCCTTAATCAGAGGCGTTAAATCTGGCCTCTTAGCTTCATCTATTGGTGTAGGAACTGCTATAATTAAAAAGTCACACTCACGAAGTCTTTTAGCATCAGAAGTAAAGGAAATCCTTGTGTCTTCTAATTGTTTTTCTGTAATTTCGCCCGTATAATCCTCATTATTCATAAGCGTTTCAATTCTATTCTTATTAATATCAAAACCAATAATTGAATTAACTTCACCAAATGCAACTGCAACGGGTAAACCGACATAACCCAAACCAACAACACCAATTCTTCTAGTCAATTATTTCACCCCATAGTTTGATTGTTAAATATCTGAACAATATGTTTTCTTCTCTTCTTTAAGCCATGCTTGAAACATTAATACATCCCACAAATGGTATTGCCAGTTCCTACTACCAGCTATGTGTTCATTCCATTTAATATGAATTGGTTCAGGGTTCAAGTAACCGTCATCCAACATGTTCTGCTTGTCAAGCAACCCTTCTGCCCACTCACGTAAAGGTCCTCTTAGCCATGAATCGATGGGAACCCCAAATCCCATTTTCGGTCTCTCTACCAGATCCTTCGGAATATATTTATAAAGAACCTCTCTTAATATCCATTTACTTTTACCATCTTTTATTTTCTGTCTTAATGGTGTTTGCCAAGCGAAATCAACTATTCGATGATCTAACATTGGCACCCTTGATTCCAAACTAACTCCCATACTAGCTCTATCAACTTTTACTAAAATATCGTCCGGTAGATATGTAAGCATATCCAGGTACATCATACGATTTGTAAAAGATTTTGTATCAATCCATTTAGCTACATCTGTAAGTGCCGTCAAAGGTTCCTTAGAATTAATCACTATCTCAGTTGGATATTTCCAATGAGAAACTAAATCGTAATATATTAATTCTGGATTGTTTATTTTTAGGATATCTGCAAGCTTGTGAAGTTTATCACCAAACTGTTTGTATTTATATTTATCAGGTAACATTGGTGATACGACTGAGAAAACACCATCCCATATTTGTGGAGAAATGCTTATTAATGCGCGCGATGAAATTTTACGAGCAATATCAGGTATTCTCTCAATTTTGCCCCACATACCTTCTGCTAATGAATATCGATTATATCCAGCAAACAACTCATCACCAGCATCACCTGATATTGAAACCGTCACAGATTTCCTAGCAAGCTCTGAAACTAAATATGTAGGAATTTGAGAAGAATCTGAAAATGGTTCATCATATAGGCTTGGTAGTTTAGGTATTACATCTATTGCAGTTTTAGAATCAATGTACAGTTCAGTATGGTCAGTACCAAGATACTCAGCAATCTTCTTCGCATGTACTGCTTCGTTGTAACCTTCTTCATTAAACCCGATTGTGAAAGTTTTAACTGGCTGATTATTAAGGGACTGCATGATTGCAGTAGTCGTACTAGAATCAATTCCACCTGATAAAAATGCTCCGAGAGGTACATCCGCTACCATCTGCTCGGAAATTGATTGTATAAGTAATCTTTCTAATTCAGAAACCGCCTCTTGATCAGATATCTCTTTAGTATTACTTAGACCATTTACTACGCTTGCTGCCAATGACCAATAAGTGTCTTCAGATACTTCGAAAGAATTCTTATTTGTATCTACAGTTAATATTGTACCTGGCTTTAATTTGTAAATATTTTTATATATACTGTACGGGCATGGAATGTAATTATGTCGGAAATAAAGGGCTAGCGCATCACGGTCTATTTCACCATTAAAATTCGGATGACGTTTAAACGATTTTAATTCTGATCCAAACATAAAAGTATTTTCTATTTGTCCATAGTATAGAGGTTTCTCTCCAATACGATCCCTTACAAGATGTAGTAATCGTTTACTCCTATCCCAAAGAGCAAATGCGAACATTCCAATAAATTTATTAGTAGCACTTTTTATACCCCAAGCTTCAATGGCAGCAAGCATTACCTCAGTATCTGAGTTCCCTCTAAATGTGAAACCACTATCTATTAATTGTTTTCTTATTTCCCTAAAGTTATAAATCTCACCGTTAAATACAATTACATACCTTTCTTCATTCGATAGCATTGGTTGTTGGCCCTCTGCTGAAAGATCAACGATCGCTAAGCGACGATGGCCTAATGCCACTCCATTTTCTTTATCTAACCAATGACCCCTTCCATCAGGTCCCCTATGCGCAATACTATTAGACATTTCCCTAATAATTCTATCCACGTCATATGAATAATTGCTATTTTTGCAATTTAAAAACCCAACAATTCCACACATATATTCACCTTCTGTCTAATAATTTTATGATTTTCTGTTATGTTTTACTTTCTTCTTGATGTATAGAATTAATATTGAGTATGCTAGCTATAACTAGCCACGCCGCACCAATAACTTGTAAGTTTTCCAAAGGATTTATTATCAAACTTGAGAACAAAAAAACGAAATATGAACTAAATAATCCTATATTAATATAGTTTGGTTCATTTTTAACTACTTTTATTGCTTTAACCAAACACATTATTAAGATAAATAAATAAATTAAAAACCCTACAACACCCAATTCGGTGAAAATTCTTAAATATTCATTATGAGTATTCGCTGATAATCCCCACATATTATAATTTCCACTCGTATAATTAAACGCTCCATAACCGATCCCAAGAAAGGGCTTCTCTTTTACAATTTCTATTGCAGAATATATCATTGCTAGTCTTACAAAATCTGAGTCTGATTGTGACGCATATCCATCAGATATATCGCCACTATATGTAACACTAATCCGAGACTCCATAAAAATAGGTAATACATACATGTATGAGATATACGAGGAAAACAATATTAAAACAATTAAAATTATTTTTAAAGCAAATGATTTAATCTTAAATAATAAACATAAAAAACAACCAGCAATTGATAGCGCAAGAGCAGCTCTTGAGTAAGTTAAGTATATTGCATAAAATTGCATTGATAGTATACCTAAAGTCATCAATTTAATTGAAATCTTTCTGTAAAAAAATACTTTACTGAATGTTATCGGCACACAAATAGCTAAATAGATACCTAAATAGTTTGGATTTGCAAAAGTGGCAGATATCCTCGAAAACTCAGAAGTATAGTATAAAAAAGATAGATTCGACGAAATTTCTGGTTGATAACTTTGTAAGATTACAAGACCAGATATTATTGCACTTGAAATTATAATTAAACTGTTAACTAATAAAATTTGTTGCTTTAATTTTAGATAATGTTTTATCACTATTAAAAATATTAAATTTAATACAAAGTACTTCAAGCCACTATAAATATTTTCATGGTAAACTGTGTTTACATTTGATAGCGCCCATTGTATCGATACAAGAGCATGTACAATAAGAAAAAAAACAGCAATGTCAATTTTGTCGAGTATATATTTTCTTTCTTTCACTACTTTTAGTATTATTAACGTGAAGAAGATCATAATAATTAAATCTTTCAGCCATATTACTGATACAATATGCGGATTTTTCATAGGAATAATTAAAACTAGAAAATATATGAAGTAATAAAAGTTTTTCACTGTTACTAAGCAGATTATTACTAACGAAAGTACAACTACAACTATAAATAAATTGTTTATTGTTAACCATCCAGTCACGCAAGCCAACAAAGTTAGCAATGCTATTAATAAATAATTATTAGCTTTAATGTGCATCATTATTTTCACCATTCAATACGACTTTTTACAAATTTTTGTATAAATTATGATACTGTCTCTTCATATTATTAATTGTGAAATTTTGTTCAATTAATTCCCTGCTCTTTTTTCCCATTGAATATCTTTTCTCCTTATTATTAACCAATTCTTCTATAGAATTTGCTAATTGCATTGAATCTTTAGGTTTAACAATATAGCCGTTCAAATTATGCTGGACAGCTTCTGCATTACCACCAACATCTGTAACTATAAGTGGTAATTCACATGCCATACCCTCAAGGATAGCGTTCGAGAATCCCTCCTCATAAGAGGATAACACCTGTATATCAGTTGTATTCAATATATTAACTACATCACTCCGGCTCCCTAAAAAAAGAATTTTACTTTCGACGTTATGTTCTTGGACCAATCTTTTTAACTCTTGTTCCATTCCTCCATCACGACCAACTAATAAAAAAGTTAAATTTGGATGCCTAGTCAATAAATAAATTGCCGCTTTGATAAATTCCTTATGCCCTTTGTAGTGAATTAAATTAGAGATGTTTGTTACTACTATGTCTTCAGAAGGTATTCCAATGTATTTCCTAAGCTCTTTACCTCCAGTATCATAGTTTTTTTTAAAACGTTCTGGATCTACTCCGTTGTAAATTAACTGAAGCTTCTTCTTATTAAATTTTTCTCTTATTAATGAATCCTTATATACCTCTTTAGAATTTGTAGTAACTACGTCAGTAAACAGATTAAGAATATTTTCTATTGTTTGCATATATATTTTTCTGTCTTTAAAATGCCCCATACTTCTTCTACTTGTAATTAAATACTTTACACCCGTTAACTTTGCTGCCATTCCACCAAAAATATTAGCCCAATATAAATAAGTATGAACAATTATAGGTTTATCCTTTTTCAGCTCACCAATCATAGCTAATATTGTTTTAATTACTCTTTTAATATACGACCATTTTGTATATTCATTATTTAATTTTAAACCAAAATCTTTCACTACAACTCCAATTAAATCCAATTCTTTTGCTAATATACCTTTTTCAACTAAACAATAAACTAGTGGATCATATAGGTTTTTATCCATAACCTTTATCAACTCAACTAGATGTCTCTCTGCACCACCTGAAGCAAGACTTCCTATGACATAAACAATTTTCTTACGAGGTTCTGATTTCATTATTTTCCTCACCTTTTATAAACATATTTAAGCGAATATTAAATATCTTATATCCAACTAGAAAAAATACAAAACTTAATGTTATCGCAATTATCAATTGAAAAAACATATTTAACTTATCATTATTGCTTGTCATCACGATTATTTTTATAAAGTACAAAAACAAACAATTACTTGTACTTATTAATATTATCTTAAATATCTGGACTTGAATTTCTCTTTTAACTAGATTCCCTATCCTTCTACGCAAAAAATAATAAAGTAATGTGGTGGTCACTAGTGTTGAAAGTGTTGTACTTAAAGCAATACCATTGTGTCCCATATATCGTATTAACACGATATTAAATACTATGTTTAATAACAAACCAATCAATGCAACATACACCTGAATAGTAACTGCCTGTAGTGCATTATAAACTCTTGCAAATATATTTCCACACAAAACTATATAGATACTAATTGAGTAATAAACCCAAGCACTAGACGTATTAGTCACTGATTCTTGGTTAAAAGCCCCTCTCTCAAATAATAAGCTCACAATCAAGTCTCCAAATACAATAATAATTGACACTATCGGAAATAATATTGCACTATATAAATAGAGTATTTTATTAACATCTTCTTTTAATTCGTTCATTCTACCTTCGCTTACAAATTGAGAAAAGCTCCTTAACAGAGTTAACGATAACGTCATTACAAATATTTGTACTAGCATACTATGTAATTTGTCAGCATAGCTAAGTGCCGCAATTGCCCCTTCATACAATCTACTAGCCATTATTTGATCTATTAATGGACTTGCATGACCTAAAGTAGCACTTATTAAAAGAGGAAGCATAAGAACATACATTTTACTTGCTTCTTTACTTTTAAGTACAATTCCTTTTGGTAATATAATTCTAAATCTTTTTAAAAATAATAGTTGTATTATGATATCCGTAATTGATCCAATTGCTAAACTGTAACATAAAGAATAAATGCCATAATTATTAAAGCAAATAAGATATCCTATAGAAACTATAGCTCCTACTAAAGAAGACAATGCGGGGAACCAATAATTCCCTTTCGTTTGATAAAGATTGTTTATAAGTATTATTATGCAATTAAATAGAAACATAAATATTAAAATTTTACTTAAAGACACTGCAAGACTCAATTGATCTACATTAAAACCAATCGATAAAACATTCAAAATATTCCTCGACTGAGAGACATATACAATTGAGAGTACTATCACCAAGGCAATAACTGAAAGACTAATCCCCTTATAAATTTGTAATGCCTTTGTCTCCCCCAATGATTTCATGCTTGAAATTAATATTGGAATTAATGCCCCCTGCAATGGTCCCATAAGAAGACCTGAAAAAAGGGTCGGTATATTTAACGATATTAAAAAAACATCTAAATTACCATTTGTTCCAAAGAGGTTTGCAATGATAATATTTTTAGAAAAACTAATACAGTTATTTAACAGAACAAAAACCATTAGAATAAAAGTAGCATTTTTAAAAATATTTACGTGAGTCTTATTAAATTGATAGACTTTCATGATGCACGCACTTTTCTACGCATATTATAAATATCATACTTAATATATAAACCTAAAATAATTAATAGGAGAGGAAAACCATTTTTAAAATACTTAGAGGTTATTTGTGCATTTAGTAAAATTTCACTTTTTATGTTAAATTGAGCCCCCTGAGATATGGTCGTATAACTATTATCTTCCCGACTTATATATATGGAGACCAGTTCTTCAAGATTAGCTTCGTTATATTTTTTTTCATTGTATGATGTCCTTATCTGTTCTGAACTATGGCTTAATTCTTCTACACTTAAAATTTCCCCTATATCGTTTTCAGGTATTACCTCATAGTCTGGATCATACATATGCCAATCATTATCGTACCAAGCTTCCATAACAACATGACCATTTAATCCTACATGCCTTACAGTAATTCCAGCTTTCTGAGCAAGCTTTAATAATATAAAAGATGACTCGCTGCAAATAACTGAATAACCATATTTCAGTAAATCATTTGGTTCTCGAATCAATTGAAACTCCACGTTAATTAAACCTAAACCCCATAAGAACCAATTACTAAAAATATTATATTTCGCATTTTCACCATGGGTAAATCGTTCTGCTGTAACGTTGAATAATAACTCCATTTTTTCATTACTAGATAGTTCTTTCATTTGGCCATTAACTCTATTCTCTGCTTCTTTATACAACGCATTAAGAGTAGATGTTTTATTAACTAGATTTATATCGAATTTTTCAAAATCACGAGCAGATTTGTTATTATACTGCCCTAAGCGAGTTGACCCCAGAAAAGAAAATATAAGCAATAACAAACCGCTTATTAAACAAATATTTGATGTGATATTTTTTTTTTTCAACTAAACACCAACTCCCATTACAATTAAAACATGTTAATGTACGGTTTCGCGTAACCATAACATCTAATAACACTTTATCTAGATTATTGCTACTCATTCAATTCTTCTTTTAAGACCTCATCATGGGTATTGCCCTGACTCATACCATATTTCTCTGCAACCCTAATTAACTCATCATACTGCTCAGCTGTTAATCTTTTAAGTATAATACTACGGGCTGCTTTCTTTTCTTCCACAGTCATCCCTCCACTTAAAATGTCTTGTAGTTCTTTAATATCCGACATTTTAAGCTCTTTAAGAAGTACTGATGTTATCTGCGTTTTCTCAGCAACTGTTATCTTATCTTGAAGATCTCTAGCCTTATCAATTGAAATTTCAGGAGTATATATTTCTGTCATTTTTTCATTTTTTTTAGTCGCGATAATCTTATCTTCATTCCTTGCATAGCCCTGATCAATGTCATCAACAACTTTTGACGCATCATTTATGGATACATTCATATCAACAGCAGTTTCTGAAACAGTTTGCTTGTCTGCATTCGTATTATTTATATTATTATTCATTGTTGCTGTCACATCATTTAACAAATTATTCTCAAGATCTGCAGCTAATGTAGAAATAAGCTTATCCACAGCATAATTAGCTGCAAATAAGCCTCCCACTCCTAGTATGACAATAATCGATGCTACCCAAATTAATATCTTCTTCCATTTTTTCTTACGCATATGTAATCTCCTCCGCTCTCATAGACTGTCTGTTAGGATACATGTGAATAAAAAGGAACAAGATGCTCTATAACGTCTTTTATCGAATGTTGATTTTCCCCAATAACTTTTTCAATTCGTTTGAACTGAAGCTCAAGCTCAACTCTATTAATCTGTGTTGGCTTTGCAATGTAAATTCGCTCATGTTGTGTCGAAGATACTGCTTCTTCATCGGTTAACAGCTCCTCGAATAGCTTCTCGCCTTCTCGCATACCGCTAAAGTTGATTTCAATATCCACATTAGGCTCATAGCCTGACAATCGGATGAGATCCTGCGCTAGATCCAGAATACGGACCGGCTTGCCCATATCCAGGACGAAGATTTCGCCGCCTTTCGCGAATGAACCCGCTTGAATAACTAACTGCACGGCTTCAGGTATGGTCATGAAATATCTCACCATATCGGGATGGGTTACGGTAACAGGACCGCCTGCAGCAATTTGCTCTTTAAATCTAGGTATTACACTGCCGCGACTTCCTAGCACATTCCCGAATCGTACCGCTACAAACTGTGTTTCACTTATTGAGTTAATACTCTGTATGTACATCTCTGCAATTCTCTTGGTCGCTCCCATAATGCTGGAAGGATTAACGGCCTTGTCAGAGGAAATCATTACGAATCGCTCCGTTTTATATTTGTCTGCACAATCCGCTACATTTCTTGTCCCAAACACATTGTTTTTTACTGCCTCTGATGGATTTCGCTCCATGAGTGGCACATGCTTATGGGCGGCTGCATGGAACACAACCTGCGGTTTAAACTTGCGGAATACATCATCCATACGACCGCGGTCTTGAATATCTGCAATAACCGTTTCCAAATGAACATTCGGAAACTTTGTTCTGAGCTCCATCTCAATCGTATAAATGCTGTTCTCACCATGTCCAAGCAGCAGCAGACTTGAAGGCTTGAAAGCTGAAATTTGTCTGCAAAGCTCTGAACCAATTGATCCGCCAGCACCTGTCACAAGAACGACTTTATCCGATACGTAATTAGCTATACCCTCTAAATCCGTTACAACAGGTTCTCTTCCAAGCAAATCCTCCACTTCAACATTACGCAGCGATTTTACAGCGAGCCGGCCTCTAATAAAATCATTAATAGAAGGAATAATTTTGACTTTTGCTCCGGTCAGCTTGCAAATATTTATTATCTCTGTTATTTGAACCCGCTTAGCGGAAGGCAATGCGATAATGATGTCATGAATTTTATGCTTAGCTACAAGCTCTTCAATGTTCAAGCGAGCTCCAAGCACTGGCAAACCTACGACTTGCATATTGCGTTTATGAGGATCGTCATCTATAAAACCTATAATTTGATTTCCCAAAAAGCTATTGCTCGTCATAAACTCCTTTGCAATAAGCGCTCCGCAATCCCCAGCGCCTACGATAATCACGTTGTTCGTTAAAGCGGTCTTTTTTGTTCTATTTACTCGTATTAAGCGCCACAGGAAGCGCGATCCTCCCATAAACAACAGCATTAGCTCAAGCGTTCTTGAAGCAATAGATAAAGGAACACGTTCTCCATTTAGTACGTAGGTTGCTCCGTATGATAAAATAAGGCCGATTAAAATTGCTCTGGCAAGCTCAATAATTTCCCCAATACTTGCATATTGCCACATTCTTCTGTACATGCGGAAATACGCTAGGCTGCTGCTGCATATAATGGTTGTTAGAAATGCAAACTCGAGCATTTGTGTTTCGTAGATGGGAGGGATGCTTCCATTAAAGCGAAAGAGATAGGATATCCCAATCGCTATCCATATAACACAAATATCAACAACTAGTATGATTAGCATTCTGTTCTTATTACTCACCTAGCTCATCCCTCCATAGCAATAACCATCTACGAACAATTCTCTTATTTATCTTGTACACCATAATAATAGTAATAAGATTCTTCATTCGCTTTGCGCTTCACATTATTGAGCACGACACCTATAATCCTTGCATTCACGCCTTCTAGGTTCTTTAATGCCTTGCTTGCAATTTCTCGCTTCACCTTGCCTTGGTCAACGACCAAAATGACACCATCACTCTTCGTAGATACAATCTGAGCATCGGTTACTGCAAGCAAAGGCGGCGTATCGATTAAGATGATGTCATACATTATTCTTAGCTGCTCAATTATAGCGGTCATCCGTTTAGAGTTCATCATCTCAGCCGGGTTCGGTGGAATAGCTCCCGATGTAATGACATCAAGATTAGGGACTTCCGATACTTGTATGACTTCCTCTAAAGAGCATTGCTGTGAAATAACGGTGGATAGCCCCAAGCGATTAGATAAAGAAAACGTATGATGGGCGGTTGGCTTGCGAAGATCGGCGTCGATTAGAATAACCCTCTTCTCCGATTGTGCGAAAGTCACTGCCAGATTCGTAATGGTGGTCGACTTTCCTTCGCCAGGGCCCGCTGATGAAACCATTAACACTTGAAGCTTCTCATCTATGGAAGAAAACTCAATGTTTGTCCGCAACGCGCGATAGGATTCCGAAATAGGGGATCGAGGATTCGTTAGCGTAATAATCTGACGCTTATTTTTCAATCGAGACACGCTCTAATTCACCTGCCTTGTAGGGTTGTTTGGTTTTGCTGGTTTGGCTTGAATTAGTTTCCTCCGTATTCATTCTTGAGATCATCGCAAGCGTAGGCTGGCCCAAATATTGCAGCACATCTGCTTCGGTCTTAATGGTGTCATCCATATATTCAAGCAAGAATGTAATCCCAACTGCAATCATCAAAGACACAACAAAAGCAATTGCGATATTTAGCGGAACATTAGGCGCTACTGGACTTGGATTTGCACTTACTACCGCTTCATTCAAAATCGATACATTCTCGACCTTAAAGATATGCTGGATCTCTTCCCGGAACACATTAGATACAGCATTTACGACTTGAGCTGCTTGCTTATAGTCAACATCCTGCACGACCAACGTCATAACTTGGGTATTGTTAACGGAGCTGACCTGAATCTTTTGCGAAAGCTCAGTTGCCGTTAAGCCAAGCTGAGGATATTGCTGTGCTACTTTATCCAATATCGCAGGTGTCTTAATGATTTCTTTGTACGTATCGATCATCTTAATATTTGAATTTATTTGATTGATATCAAGCTGCCCGGTTGCTAATTGTGTTGTAGTTTGGTTCACGATTATTTTTGTAGAAGCCTCATAAACTGGGTCTTTAAAAAAAAGACTGACAACGGCAGCTGCCGCTGTACAAACAAAGACAAACAATATAATAAGAACTAATCTCTTCTTTATTATCGCCATGTATTGTCGTAAATCTAGTTCGTTAGACACTCCATATTCCTCCATATGATATAGTCATTTAGAATGACAATATATTCCTTATGAACTATACCCTATTACGTAATAATCTATAATCTTACAATATTCTATGGTTTTCGGAAAAAAATCTTCCTCCCATCTACATGAGAGGAAGATTTTACCTATACTAATGACTAGTTTTCAAACTTTAGCGCTCTATAAATAGTGACTGCTGCTTCTGCGCGAGTCGCGTTATTGTTAGGCAAGAATTTGCCAGCGTCTCCGATTACGATTTTGTGTGTGGCTGCAAATGCAACGCCATCTTTCAATGTAGCGCTGATTTTACCTGCATCCGCAAAGTCTTTCAAAGCTGCGTTAAGATCAGTCACATCAGTTGCACCTTGCGATACTTTCAATGCGCGAGCAATCATTGTTGCCATCTCAGCACGAGTAATCGTTGCGTTAGGATCAAACTTTGAAGCTGAACGTCCGTTGATGATCTTTAGTTGTACGGCTGCAGCTACGTAAGGCGCATGCCATTCGCCAGCTTTCACATCATCAAAGCTTTCAGTCGCGGAACCATTCTCCAAATCAAGTGCACGGATAAGCATTTTCGCAAACTCAGCGCGTGTTACTTTATCCTTAGGTGCAAATACACCTGCAGATTTGCCTTCAATAGCACCCTTGGCAGCTACTACTTGAATTTCACGTCCAGCCCATTTGTCAACAGAAGCAATATCGCTGAACGAAACTTTGTTTTCTACGACTACATAAGATGAGAATGAATCACGTGACTCAACAATGGAATTGCCCTTAACGCGTCCGCCGTGATATACAAGCTTGCCATCGACGATTTTCGCTACAGACAGAAGCTCTTTATCAAGACCTGTCGTATCGCCTAGAGGGATGCTGATAACGATCGGTTGATCAAATGTTGTTTTCGCAACGCCGCCAACTGTCAGTTTGAAATCATAAACTTCCGACACCGATTTCAAAGTGCCTACAACCGCAGGAGTCGCATCAGTCTTCTTGATCGCAAGACCGATAGCAGACGAGAATGAACCGCCAACTGGAACCGTCACTTCGAATTTGCCGACTGTGAATGCTACACCTGACACACTTCCAGCAGCAGCAGCTTTTACAACTGCATCAGAAAGGTTAATTACAACGTCCTTCTGCGCTAAAGTACCAAGATCAATTTTCACAACAGTCTTAGCAAACGTAGAAGTCGGCGCCAGCTCTTTAACTTTCGCTGCAATCGCATTAATACCAGAAATCGTAGATAATACGCTGTTTTCATCCAATTGAAGAACAGCTTGTCCATTTACAGTTTTTACATTCGCAGATGCATTAACGGTTGCCAGCTTCGCAACCTCTGCTTGCGCATCTGTAACGAATTTAGTAATTAGAGCCGTTTTCTCAGCTTCAGTCGCTTTACCAAGCGCTGCTTTCAAATCATTCAGCAATTTGTCAGTCGTTTCTGGAAGTTTAACCGTTGTCACTTCAGGGCCTGAACCGCCAGGAACGCCACCAGGCGTTGGATTTGGTTTGGTCAGAAGAGATTCATACGCAGTGAATAAAGCAACAGCAGCTGCATTAAACACTTTATCGTCTTTAACTTCTTCTCTTGAACGCGTCAATACTTCAAGCACGTCAACTGTATTCACCTTGTAATGAACGAACACTTTCTGAACATCATATTCTGTCTTCGACAATTCGGTAATGACGTCTTTCATCAATTGCTTTAAGCCGTCCTTATCGGTCATAAGAGCGAGCAGATCCACCAATTTTTTACCATTGACCTGCTTAACGAGCTCTTCCTGAATATCTAAGAAATATGTAGCGATTTCTTCAACCGTCAGATCATTCACACCTGCTTCAGTAGCAAACTTTTGAAGCACTGTTCCATAATTTGTACGCAGGTCTTCAAGACCATCTACCGAAGGTGAATAAGACAATTTCACTGCATCAATGAAAAGATTCTCCAATTGGGCTTTTTCATCGTTAGATGGGTTGAACTTGTCAACGATTGGTTGTACGATATTGGCCTTTTGACTAGAGGTCAAACTGTCAAGCTTAGCTTGAAGCGTTTTAACTTCGTCATCGCCATTTGTCGCAACTAGTGCGTCACGAAGCTTCTTAATCTCAGTAATCAGCGGAGAATCAGCCAAGGACGCCGCATAAGCAACACCGCTTACTCCAAGCTTCTCTGCCAAACCTTTGCTGCTAAGCGGAATTCCAGCGAAAGCCGTGAGGGCTACGCTCGCTGCAATTGTAGATATTGCTAGTTTTTTTCTTAATGTCACTCTATACTCACTCCTGTATGTAGAATAGTTGCATTCATCTGATAGATGAATGTCTAATAAAACCAATTTGATTACGTTCAGTATGTAATTGCTTCAACTGTCATTAACGCTAGAGCTGTCTATCTTTTGTAAAAATAGGAAATGAAACGACGGACGACTCCGTCCTTGGTAGTTGCTGCAGCCGGTTGAGAATGGAATGGCTCGTCCGCAATTACGGATTGGGCATTCATCTGCAAGTAGCTCACCCATTGTTCTCCCATCCGCCTCTCAATAGCATCATAGGCTTCGCGCAGTCGAAAACCGCGCCGCTCAACATGATGAGCATCGGATGAAACAATATGGATATGTCCAGTTTTTAGCAGCGACCATGCGGATTGTTCAATACGCTTACCGAACCCCCCTAGCAAGGAATGGGTTGTAACCTGTGCGAATGCTCCCGCTTCTATCAGCTCGGCTAATCGTTCAGGATGCTTCACAACCTCTGCGTTTCTTTCAGGATGGGCGATAATAGGCTTGAGGTTTAACATATTAAGCTCGTGAACGACCTCAATCATACTCTTCGGTATACGGGAGGAAGGCATTTCTATTAATACAAAGCTGGAGCCAGCTAAAGAGAGCAGCTCATTCCTATTCCAAGCATCTAGCAGATCATCATGGACTCGAATTTCTTGACCGGTCCTAATAGTAACAGGCACACCTGCTGCCAATAACTGTTCGTTAATGGAGGAAGTGTGCTCTGCTACGATGTCTGCTGTATTGGTATAGGTCCCATTGGCGTGGTGCGGTGTTGCAATGATTGTTGTAATTCCCTCTGAAACGGCTGCCCGGGCCATATTCAAAGTATCATCAAAACTCGCTGCACCATCATCCAATCCGGGTAATATGTGGGTATGGATGTCTATCATGCTGATCTCACTTCCTAGTAGATTTTGATCAAGAGCTCCTGATAGGCAGGTATGATCTTATTCTATCACAGGAAGATAGAACTTTCAGCACTTCACCATACATTTCGACAGTTCTTTTTTCACACTTTGGTTATTATATCCTAGATTTGCCAAAAACGATAGTCAAATGCTGTAAAAACGATCATTTGTTCAGAAAAATTTCAGATTATAGCAGCTCTTTGCGCAGCTCAGCAGCAGATTTTGGCGAAAGGTAGGCGAACGGTATGTCGAAAACAGTCTTCGCTCCGGCCTGTCCCTCGCGGGCAAGCTTATACGCCGCTCTAGCATAGGCAACTAGAACGCTCGCCGTAAACTCTGGATTGCTGTCAAGCTTCAATCCAAATTCAATGATCTGCGTGCTGCTCTCGCCTGTCTTGCCGCTGCGAAGCACCATCCCGCCATGCGGCATCGAGGAATGCTCAGCCTTCATCGTTGCTTCGTCAATGAAATGAACCGTCGTATTGTAATCGGAAAAGTAATTTGGCATCGTGCGGATTTCTTCCGCAATCGCCTCCTGATCAGCGCCTTCCTCAGCTACGATATAGCAATCACGGATATGCTTATCGCGCGTAGCAAGCTCTGGATTTTCTCCGCTGCGCACACGATCTACCGCTTCGTCGCTCGGGATTGTGTATTGCACGCCTTGCTTAACGCCCTTCACCCGGCGGATCGCGTCGGAGTGGCCTTGGCTTACACCCTTGCCCCAGAACGTATACTCCTTGCCTTCAGGCAAAATCGATTCCGCAAGCAAGCGGTTAAGCGAGAACAGGCCTGGATCCCAGCCCGTTGAAATGACGCTTACTTTATTGCTCACCTTCGCTGCCCCATCTACTTGTTCGAAATATTCCGGTATGCGCGCATGCGTGTCAAAGCTGTCTACCGTATGGAACAAGCGTGCAAAAGCAGGACCCTGCTCCGGCAGATCCGTCGCCGAACCGCCGCATAGAATCATTACGTCTATATCATCAACGAAGCGCTCAGCATCTTCGATCGCATATGCTTTTGCAGCAGATGGAATGGATGCCGGGTCTCTCCGCGTAAATACCGCGTCCAGTTTCATATCCGGATTTTGTCTGATCGCGAGCTCTACGCCGCGTCCCAAATTGCCATAGCCTACGATACCGATGCGAATCTGTTCTGTCATGTGCTGTCACCTCTTCTTATTTTATATCGTGCTTAGATCCAGCCTCTTGCTTCCATTGCCGCCGCGATCCGTTTAATCGAAATCATATAAGCAGCCGTACGAAGATCGGTATTATGCTCCTTAGCAAGGTCGCGAACAGCTACGTAAGATAGAATCATGTTCGTCTCCAGCTTCTCAAGCACTTCCGCTTCGCTCCAGTAGTAGTTCATCAAGTTCTGCACCCACTCAAAGTACGAAACCGTCACACCGCCGGCATTTGCAAGCACATCCGGAATGACCGTAATGCCATGGCTGGCAAGCACGCGGTCCGCCTCCGGTGTCGTTGGGCCGTTAGCAGCTTCTGCAACGATTTTCGCTTTGATACGATCCGCATTCGCAGCCGTAATGACGTTCTCTAGTGCAGCAGGTACCAATATGTCGACATCGAGCTCAAGAAGGGCTTCATTGGAGATGGAGCAGGAATCGCCGTATTCACGGATGGAAGACGTATCCTTTAGGATGGAAATTCTCTCGATATCCAATCCATTTGGATCATAAACGCCGCCTTTGGAATCGCTGACAGCAACAATTTTACAGCCTGCTTCGCTAAGCAAACGCGCTGCAATACGGCCTGCGTTGCCATAGCCTTGAATGGCGGCAGTCGCATTTTGCACAGGAATACCTTTATCTTGGAGCGCTGCCAAAATCGTATAAACGCAGCCTTGCGCTGTCGCTTCATTACGACCCTTCGAGCCGCCCAAAATTAGCGGTTTACCTGTAATCACGCCTGGCGAGTTGGCGCCCTTCAGTCTGCTGTACGTATCCATCATCCAGCCCATAACTTGCGGCGTTGTATATACATCTGGTGCAGGAATATCTTTATCCGGACCTACGAAGTCCACGATAGATTCCATGAATGCACGGCTCACGCGCTCAAGTTCGCCCTTGCTAAGCAGACGCGGATCGCAAATAACGCCGCCCTTGCCGCCGCCATATGGCAGTCCAACAACGCCGCACTTAAAGCTCATCCACATGGACAGCGCTTTAACCTCGTCAAGCGTCACATCAGGGTGAAAGCGAATGCCGCCCTTAGTTGGTCCAATCGCATCATTATGCTGGGCACGATAACCTTCGAACACGCGGATCGAGCCATCATCCATACGAACGGAGAAACTAACCGACAGCACGCGCTTCGGGCGCTTTAAGATTTGCGTGACATGCTCAGGCAGATTCAGATGCGCTGCTGCCGCATCAATTTGCTGCTGTGCGATTTGGTACGGATTTAACGTTTCTTCAACTATACTCACTGTCATTTTAGGCTCAGTCCTTCTTCGTTAAAGTTCGACTCCCATTCCATTTAAAAGCCGCTTTTTTGATTTTACCTTTTTCAATTCTATTTTAAAAGGAATTTTTCGTTAAATAGTGCAAATATTCTTTCAATAAATCCATTGTCATGTTAGGTTTCATTAGATGATAGTAACAATAACACCTGACATAAGCTGTATAATTATTCCTATTTTTCTAAACGGATCATCATTTCCCAGCGTCATATGTTACCTTTAGCGCCCCTCAGCTATCTTCATTCACTGATGAATGTCATGTTTCTGAGGCAATGACCGCCAGCATTCACCATTCCCCTTCTCAACCTAAAAAAAGGAGCTGTCCTAGAGCACACTGGCCCCAGAACAACTCCTTATGTATGAAAGCTCACATCTTACGATTGCCAGCAGCTTGCGCCGCTTGAATCGACGTTCCCATTAAAGCATCTGTCCGCCTGTTTTCGCAGCAGGAATGATCGGTTCTACCTTCCGCTTGCGCTCTATGCTGATCCAGATCAAGCCAGCGGCCATGCAGCCGGCACCGCACATTTGAATGAATGCAATCTTCTCATCGAACATAAAGTAGCCGGCAAGGACTGCCGCTGCGGGAACCGCATAACGGAAGAAGTTCGAGCGAGTCGCTCCTACCTTAAACATGCAAGCGTTCCACAGAACAAAAGCCAGTACTGTGCAAATAAGCACATTGTAGCCAACGGATAAATAATGGCCAGCGTTTAGAGCGGACCAGTCCGTCTGTCCCCATGAACCAAAGGTTAACGGCAGCATGAACAATGATCCAAACGCGATGGTCCAAGTGCTCACCCGAAGAGCCGAGTATTGCTTCATCAGCGACATCGAGCTGAGATTAAATAACGGTCCAATGATGCTCACGCCAAACGCCATCGCGTTGCCGAGCATATTTTCAGAAGAAAGACTGAAGCCCTCTTCTCCGCCCAGTATAACTAAGCTTACGCCGACAATCGAGATTGCGCCGCCGACGATAAGCCGAAGCGTAATCGATTCCTTCACGAAGAGCGGTGCGAACAAAGCAGCGAAGATCGGCCACGGCGCTACGTTGAGGAGCGACGCATTCGCCAAAGTCGTATATTTGATCGAGTACATGACCAAGATTTCAAGCAGTGTAATGCCAACCAGTCCAATGAGCGCCAGCTTCGGCACGATGCGCCAAGGAATGCCCACGCTTCCCTCGGTCAGCTTCAGGATAAGGAAGAAGAATGGAAGTGCCAATCCAAATCTCAAAAAAGCAAATACAATCGGGTTAAACGATTCCATCGCCAGACGCGAGATGCCGAAGTTCGCTCCCCATACAACTGCAATGAGCACAAGACCGCCGTAATTCATCCATTTGTTATTCATTCTGTTCGCCCCATCTATTCGCAAATGTTACAAGCTAGAAAATCCTCATTTATCATAGCATGCGCACAGGTTAAAATATTTAAGAGATTTAGCTTATTTCTTATGCATTTTAAACTCGAGGAACAGCTCGTTGTAATGGGCCAGCATTTTTTTGCCGAGATTGTCGTACACCTCAAGCCTGCCGGTCAGCTCCTCATTCGGATAAAAACGGTCATCGCCTGCTATATCCTCCGGCAGCAGCGCCAGCGCTGCTTGGTTTGGCGTCGAGTAGCCGACATACTCCGCATTTTGCGCCGCAACCTCGGGGTCGAGCATAAAGTTAATAAATTGATGCGCGCCCTCGATATTCCGGGCTGTCTTTGGAATGACCATATTATCGAACCACAGGTTCGAGCCTTCCTCCGGCACGACATAATCGAGCTTATCGTTCTCGTCCATAATTTCCGAAGCATCTCCGGACCAGACGAGGCCGACAGCCGCCTCTTCGCTTGCCAGCAGCATCTTGATCTCGTCGCCTACAATCGCCTTCACGTTTGGCGTCATCTTCAGCAGCTTCGCCTTCGCCTCCTGCAAATGCGCTTCATCGGTATCATTGAGCGAATAATGCAGGCTGTTCAGCCCCATGCCCATAACCTCGCGCGCGCCGTCCAACAGCAGGATTTGATTGCGGAGGCTCTTGTCCCACAGATCATCCCAGCTGGAGAAGTCGAGATCGCCCACAAGCTCAGGATTGTAAATAATGCCGACCGTTCCCCAGAAATAAGGGATCGAATACGCATTGTCTGGATCAAACGACAGATGCATGAATCGCGGATCGATATATTTCAGGTTCGGAAGCTTCGAATGGTCGAGCTCGAGCAGAAGGCCTTCCTCTTTCATTTTGCTAATCGCATACTCGGAAGGAACGCTCACGTCGAACGTGGTGCCGCCTTGCTCGATTTTGGTCATCATCGCTTCATTCGAATCAAACGTTTGGTAGATGACCTTAATGCCAGTCTCCTCCTCAAAGCGTTCAAGCAGCTCGGGATCTACATAATCTCCCCAGTTATAAATCGTCAATGTATTGTCGCCGCTGTAGCCCTCGCTTGAATTCAGATAGGCAGTCAAGTAGATAAGCCCAAAGGAAACAACAAACACGACAGCGAACATGCGCACAAGCTGTTTCATTAGCGGCCCTCCTTCATAGACGGCTTCATGTTCCGTTGATTAATAAAGTAGTAGCCGACGACCAGTACAATCGTAAATAGGAAAATAAGCGTCGATAACGCGTTGATCGATAGCGATACGCCTTGGCGCGCCCGCGAATAGATCTCGACCGAAAGCGTCGAGAAGCCATTGCCCGTTACGAAGAACGTGACTGCGAAATCATCAAGCGAATAGGTTAACGCCATAAAGAATCCGGCGAATATGCCTGGCTTAATGAACGGCAGCATCACCCGCGTCAGCACCTGCCATGAGTTTGCCCCAAGATCACAAGCGGCGTCAACAAGCGTCGAGCTCATCTCCTGCAGCTTCGGCAGCACCATAATGACGACGATCGGCACGCTGAACGCGATATGCGACAGCAGCACGGACACGAAGCCAAGCTTAATGCCGATAATAGTAAACAGGATTAAGAACGAAGCTCCGATAATGACATCCGGACTGACTATCAGTACGTTATTGAGCGTCAGCAGCGTTTGCTTAGGCCTGTTGCTCCGTATGTGATGGATGGCGATTGCGCCAACTACGCCCAAAATCGTCGAGATCGCCGCAGACAGCAGCGCAATGACGAATGTATTCAGCACAATGATGAGCAAGCGTGTGTCAGCGAACACTTCTTTGTAATAATCGAGCGTGAAGCTCTCGAAATTGCGCATCGAACCGCCGCTATTGAACGAATAGAACATTAAATAGAAAATCGGTGCATAAAGGACTACGAATATGAATAGGAGATACAGGTTGGACCATTTATTTTTTCCGCGCATCGGCTGCACCTCGCTTTCGATTGCCGGTTATAAGCATCATCGCAGCCATTGCCAAAATCAAGAATACCGCAATGGTCGCGCCCATCCCCCAGTCCTGCGTCACGAGAAAATGCTGCTCGATTGCCGTTCCGAGCGTAATGACGCGGTTGCCGGCGATGAGCCGCGTAATCATAAACAGCGACAGCGCTGGGATGAATACGGCCATGCACCCGGATTTCACGCCGCTGATCGTCAGCGGAAAAATAACGCGGCGGAAAGTCGTCCAAGCCGATGCGCCAAGATCACGCGCCGCGTAGACGAGCGATGGATTCATTTCCTCCAGCGCATTAAAAATCGGCAAAATCATGAACGGGATAAAGATATAGACCGATACGAATATAAAGCTGAAGTCGGTGAACAATATTTGCTTATTTCCGATGCCGATCGCTTCAAGCGCCGAATTGACGAAGCCGTATGTACCGAACAAGCCGATGAACGCGTAAGCCTTCAGCAGCAGATTAATCCAGCTTGGCAATATGATGAGCAGCAGCCAAAGCTGTTTATGCTTCGTTCTTGTTAGCAAATATGCCGTTGGATAGGCCGTAAGCAAGGAGATGGCTGTAATGAGAAACGCATACCAGAACGAGCTAAGCGTCATGCGCAAATAAACCGGCGTAAAAAACTTTGCGTAATTGCCCAGCGTGAAGTTGCCCTCCACATCGAAGAGCGAGTAATACGCAACTAAGACGATCGGCGCAACGACGAACAGCACGATCCAAGCCATATAAGGGATGAGATAAAAGCTGCGCGACTTATTTGACATCGCCGGCCTCGCTGTATGCTTCAAGACGCTTATCGAATTCTTCTTCTGTCTCGCCAAGCCGCATGACGTGAATCGCTTCTGAATCGAACGTCAGTCCGATTTGCTCCCCGACCGTCGCATTGCGCGTGGAATGGACAAGCCATTCATTGCCCGACTCATCGTAGCAGCATATCTCGTAATGAACGCCGCGGAACAGCTGTGAATCTACGCGCACCTGGAGCTTGCCATTATCCGAGGAAGTAATCTCCAAGTCCTCCGGCCTAATTACGATATCGACTGCCTCGTTTGGCGTCAGCCCTTGGTCGACGCATTCGAACGAGCGGCCTGCGAACTCCACCTCGAAATCGCGTGCCATCCTGCCCGGCACAATGTTGGACTCTCCGATAAAATCAGCGACAAAACGGTTGATCGGCTCATCGTAAATGTCCGTAGGCGTTCCGCTCTGCTGAATCTTTCCTTCATTAATAACAAATATCTCGTCGGACATGGCCAGCGCTTCCTCTTGGTCATGCGTAACGAATATAAACGTAATGCCAAGGCGGCGCTGCAGCTCGCGCAGCTCGTACTGCATTTCTGTACGAAGCTTCAGATCCAGCGCGGAGAGCGGCTCGTCCAGCAAAATAATTTCCGGCTCATTCACGATCGCGCGGGCGATCGCAACGCGCTGCCGCTGGCCGCCGGACATCTCGGTAATTTCCCGCGATTCGTAGCCGTTCAAGTTGACGAAGCGCAGCGCTTCCTTCACTTTGGCGGTTACATCGGCGTTCTTGAGCTTTTTGATGCGCAGGCCGAAGGCGACATTTTCGAACACGTTAAGATGGGGGAACAGCGCGTAATCCTGGAATACGGTGTTCACCTGACGCTCGTTCGCCGGCACGCGATTAATGACCTTCCCGTTAAAATAAATCTTCCCCTCAGAAGGCTCGGTAAAGCCCGCGATCAGTCTGAGAATCGTCGTTTTGCCGCAGCCGGACGGGCCCAGCAGCGTGTAAAATTTGCCTCGATCTATCGTAAAGCTGACGTCCCGAAGAACAGCGGCATCATTATGGTCATATTGCTTTGTGACATGCTCAAAGCGAATGATTGTTTGATCTATCATCTGGCATTCCCCATTCCACTTTGCATAATTTAGAAGAAACAATAGAGATTATACAGCATCCCTGAAAATCAGCAATAGTAAAAGAGAAAAACGTGAATGATAACGTTTTCTAGCGAATTCAGTTGAATAACAGATATTATAGCATCCGAAGTCGGCTTCTCATCTATTTCGGTCCTTAAAACAAAAAACCGGCCATTAAGGCCGGTTCATTCAAGATTATTTGCTATTATGACATAACAGGCGTTACTTCTCCTTCAGTATCTTTCTCTTTCCGGTGGGTTACGATAAAGACGGTAAGCGTCAATCCTGCAAAAAGAATCGTATAGCCCGCCAGCAAAGCTGCATAATTCCACATCGAGTCAAAATTACCGGTGGATACAACATCCTTAAAGCCTGCCACTGTGTATGTCATAGGCAGCCAAGGCGTTACCTTCTGCAGCCAGTTTGGAATGAGTTCAAGCGGGAATGTTCCTGCCGAGCTCGTCAATTGGAATATCAATATAACGATTGCGACGAAGCGTCCCGGATCACCCAGCGTTGCTACGAAAAATTGAACTAGCATCATGAATGTAATACTGGTCAATATCGAGAACATGATGAATAGCGGTACGCTCTGTACTTCAAGGTGAAGAAGGAAGAAGAGAGCCGCATCTGCTATGAGAGCTTGTATCGCACCAATTAGAACGAGCGTTAACGCCTTGCTCGCAAACCAGCTCCAAGCATTAGCCGGACGAATCGCCGGCACACGCACCGGATATACAATCGTAATAAGAAGTGCACCTACAAATAGGCCGAGTGACAGGAAGTAAGGCGCGAAGCCCGTTCCATAGTTCGGTACTTCGTTTACTTTTTCAACATCAAGCTTAATCGGATCTGCGAACATATTTACCATGTCGTCGCTAAGTTCCAGGCCAGCCGTCTTGTCGGAAGCATCACTTAGCTTGCCAGACAGCTCATGAGTGCCTTCATCCAGCTTCAGCAAGCCGGAAGATACCTGCTGCGCGCCATCCTTAAGCTGCGTCGAACCATCTACGAAAGGATTGATGCTCGTCGACAATTTATCCAGGCCTGCTGTCAGCTCAGATACACCGCTGTCGAGCTGCTTCGCGCCTGCAGCCAGCTTCGAACCGCCAGCACTCGCTTCGCTAAACTTCGCGCCGAATTGCACCATACCGCTCGTAAACTTGCTTGCGCCTGCAACCAGCTTCTCGCCGCCCGCTCCAAGTTGATTACCTGCTTCCGCAGCACCCTGAAGCTTCGCATCGAACGTATTTAGCCCTTCAGAAAGCTTTACTAGACCATCGTTCAACTTGCTTATTCCGCCATTTAATTGTTGCTGAGAAGCAGTTGACCTCGTTAAACCTGCCTCCAGCTCTTTGCTTGCAGCAAGCAGCGCACTGAAACTCGCATCTTGCGCCAGACTCGAATTCGACTGAGCAAGCTGCTCAAGCCCCTTCGACAGCTTAGCTGCTCCAGCCTCTAGATCTGCTGTTCCAGTCGAGGCTGCATCAAGTCCACCTGCAAGCTGTACTGCAGCTTGCTGTGCATTTAAAGCGCTTGACGCCAGCTGATCACTTGCTCCCGACAGCTGCGACAAGCCTGCGCTCAGCTTCACTGCACCATCTCCAACACCCTTCGCGCCTTCACCAAGCGATGCACCTGCGTCTCCAAGCTGCTGCTGCGCTGCGCCAAGCTGACCTAGCCCGTTGGCAAGATTAGCAGCCCCAGTGTTTAGCTCACCACTCCCTGAAGCAAGCTTTTGTCCGCCTGCATCAAGTTTGGCGACCCCTTCCTGCAGCGACAACGAGCCGCTGACAAGCTTGGTGAGGTTTTGCTCAATTAGCAATGCGCCATCCTTTGCTTTCGTCGTGCCGTCAGCGATTTCTCCCGCTCCATCGCTCGCTTGACCAATTCCATCAGCCAATTGTTCCATTTGCTCGAACACCGTACGCGTATAAGCCGAAGTTACCTCTTTGTTCAGCAATACTTTCAACTGGTCAATCGCCGTATTCCCGATTTGTGAAGCTAGGAAGTTATAACCTTCATTCGGCAGATACATGAGCTGCGCCGGAGACGGCGCGTCTGAAGTAAGGGAAGTCGTCTTCTCCGAAAAATCAGCAGGAATTTCAATTGCCATGTAATAGCTGTTATCCTGAAGACCCTCGTTCGCTTCCTCCTTGCTTACAAAAACCCAATTAAACTTTGGATTTTTCTTCAATTGTTCCTCGAAATCCTGTCCAATATGCATCTGCTTGCCATTAAACTCTGTACCTTTATCTTCATTTACAATTGCAACCGGCAAATCAGCCAGCTTTGCATAGGGATCCCAAAATGCCATAAGAAACATTGCCGTATATAATACTGGAATGGCCAGTACCGCAATGACCGCTATAAGCACCTTCTTATTACGTCCGATTGCTGCTAATTCCTTGCCAAATTGTTGTAATCCTTTTAACTTCAAACCATTCATCCTCCTATAAACTAATTGACTGTTATTCTCATTTGGTCACTCTTTTACAAAAAAAGCGCCTTTATTCTGGAGACAATCCTCCCTGCAAATAAAAGCTCATCTGCTCTGCAACTCCACCCTTATCCAGGGGCTCGTATCTCTTCTTCCAATCCACGGTGAGCGCCATATACAGCTTCAGCATAATAAATGCCGTCATTTGCGGCTCACAACGTTTTAATTCGCCCTTTTCAATCGCCCGTTGCACCTCTTGCTGAATATAGACCACGACCGCCCGCTCCAGTTGTTCAATACCTTCTTGCGCCATTGGCGTACCAATCTCTCTCACTTCATGCGCCAGCTTCATCGCCAGTTCATGCTCCTCGCGGAAATCAAACATTCGTTCCAGCACAGCATTCAAGTTGTCGAAGAATTTACGATTCGGATCTAAAACCTGCTCAGCAACATGCTTCATGTCTTTAATCAAGCGATTCATAATTTCCTGAAACAACTCTTCCTTATTCGTAAAAAATGTGTAAATAGTACCCTTGCCTACGTTAGCAATCTTTGCAACCTGATCCATTGTCGTGGCCTTATATCCGAATAATGCAAAAGACTTTGCCGCCGCATCGATGATTTGCTGCCGTCGGTCAACTGCCATTTTGTCACCCCCTGAATAATTGACCAAAAAACCATTCCGGTCACTTTTCTAAAAGTATTCTAGCACGGCGATCTTCATATTGCAATAGCTGAATTGCTGTTTCATCTAGACAAGATGACATTATCCTTAAGATAACGGTATAATAGGTAAACGGTCATCCAAGCCTATCCAAACCTAATAAAAGGAGTGTATCCCTTATGTCATACAAAGAAATTACATCTATTGAAGAATGGAATAACGTTTATGAGGCTTCCGCTGCTCGTCCGCTCGTTGTCTTCAAGCACAGCACAACTTGCCCGGTCAGCGCGAACGCTTACCAAGAGTTCAATCAATATCTTGACGGCAAGCCAAGAGAAGACGTGGAATACGTGCTTGTGAAGGTTATCGAGTCTCGTCCGGTGTCCAACCAAATTGCTGAAGACACGTCCGTGAAGCACGAGTCGCCGCAAATTATTTTTATCGAGAAAAAAGAAAAAGTATGGACAACTTCCCACTGGTCCATCACGAAGGCTCATATTACGGCTGTGCTTGACTAAGCATTACACAGTAATAGTAAGAGGTTCTACTAATAACTCTCAACCTTTCGCTTCTATGCGCAAGGCTGGGAGTTTTTTTTGTTATTGTACAAATACCAACTGGATTTTTATCACTAAATAAACTGGAAAAGTTGGTATTTCAAAATTGTCAAAAGCGAATGAGTATTTCTTTTTTTATCCATAAGCTACTTTTTCAATCCAGTATTTTCATGTGATTTATGCTGCTTGTTGTTCGTTATTGTTCTTTATGCTGCCATTATTCCATTTATTTATTTCCCCATTAAGACACCGCAGCCCTTTAAAAATCCGCGCTACGCTTAAAGTCTCATGGCATTTAGAACTACATATTTCGACACAAGGGTGACATTCAGCCCATTCTCAATAACGTATTAATATGGTTATCTAGATAATGTCGGAATATATCGTTTTTTATAAATTAGGGGGATTTTTTATGAAGCGTTTCGCTTTAATCACAGTCGCAGTCACCATTTTTTGGGCAGCCTTTTCAAGCCCGATCGCAATTGATCAAGCAACAGCAGCGTCCTCGACGCCTGTTTTCAAAGATATTAAAGGCCATTGGGCGGAGAAAACGATTAATAATATGGTAAAACAAGGGATTTTAGACGGATATCCAGACGGGACCTTCCGACCACAAGACCCCGTGAAGGTTGATCAATTTATCAAAATGCTCGTTCTTTCGTACACCGACCTGCATCAAAACGGTTCGCGAAGCTGGAATATTCCGTTTCTCCAATCGCTTAGCAAAGAAAACCAGGCTATTTTGAAGCAGGATTACCGATATTTCGACTTCAAGCCAAGCCCGGTCGGTTATTGGGCCAAGCTGTTCATTGATGTGGCCAGTGATCTTCATTTTCTGAACAAGAGCAGATACAACGATTTCCAAGCAGACATGACTCGCGAGAACGTGGCAGAGGTTATCTATTACACGCTGCAAGAAACAGAATTTCTAGAGGATGGCCTGTTCGGTCAGAAAATGGCACAGTCATACGGCGATCTCATGGGCGCCACCGAGCGCGAGCAAAAGTTCATTGCCGAGACGCTGGTGAAAGGCATCATGCAAGGCTACCCGAACGGCTTCTTCGGCGTTGGCGATACCGTCACTCGCGCAGAGTCGCTCGTTATTCTGAACCGGCTCACCGACAAAGCGAAGCGGCTTGCCGTGGCTGTCTCTCCCGAAAAGCTGGAGCGTGTCGTTCCCACCTCTGGCGGCGGCAAAAAAATGATTATTTTCCCTGACAAACGGATGTGGGATGCTTATGAGGAGCTAATTCTGGCCGGCCAATTGCGGGGCTCGAATCATGATTTGTATGAAACGACGCTTCGTCTATTTAAGGATCAATCCGAGAAAGACAGTGTAATGAACCGTCCTTCAGGCTCGGCAGCCTTGAATGAGGAAGCGGCAATATGGCTTGATCCGCAATACAACACCTATGGCATTACGATGAGGCTTCGCGAGGGCACGCTGGCCCGCAACAAAGAGGTAGTCGAGCAATTCGCCAACCAGCTGTTCGGCTATAACGCCTCCACGTTCAAGGAACTGTTCAACGATATTAGCAAACGCGTTGAGTCCGGCGCCAAAGCAGCCTCCCAGCAGAAGCTGATCGGCACCGACAACGTTAATATTCAAGTGGACACAGCAGCGAAGACGGTCATTTTCTCAATCGCTGCAAAAAAATAAATAAGCCTTTTGTTAAAAGAAGCTGTCTGGCTTTTAAAAAACCAGAAACAGCTTCTTTTTGCATGCAACATCAGGTATTATATTCACGACTAATCTTCAACACCACTGAGGAGGCTTCTGATTATGAGACGTATGAAACAAACCGGCACTGAACAATCACGCATAACCCGCAAAGCAGCAGCCATTATCGCCACCGCCCTGCTATTCGCCTCTGCTCCCGTCGCAGGATGGCTTCCCGGAGGAGAATCAACGGCGGCGGCAGCCTCCCAGCAGCTAAAAATCGTCTCCCAACCCTTCGTCATCGACGGCATCCCCACTTCTGTTGCTACTGCAAATGTAGAAGGAGATACGTATATCAGCCTCCGTGCGCTTAATAATAAGCTCGGACTTGCAACAAGCTGGGACGCAGCAACAAGATCCGCCGTCATCGAAGGACGCGGCAGAACGTTTACCGCCTCTCCCGTTGACGGAAGCTACAAGCTGAACGACCAGCCTATTTACGGCAACCCTGCGATTATACATAACGGCTCGACCTATCTGCCGCTTCGCTTCCTATTGGAGCGAATGGGCTACGGCATTTCCTATGACAGCAAGACACGTGCGGTCGGCATCGAAACGATCGAGGAAAACGAGCTGTCCATTGGTACGGAAACGATCAGCAGCATAACGAAGAACCAATCGCTGCTCGTTCATTATCCAGCAATCATTGGCTCTCCGAACAAAGCCTCCCAGAGAAAAATAAATAACTTTCTGAAAAAAGAAGCCGAAGCCTACGCCGCTTCCGGTGAAGATGCTATTTTCAAAGCCGCATTGGACAACAAAGGAGTTAAGACGAATCATCCGGCCTTATCGTTTACCGGCACGTATACGATAACGTATAACGAACAAAATACATTAAGCCTTTATGTCGACTATTATTCTTATCTCGGCGGTGCGCATGGCATAACCGAGCGCACTTCGTATACCTTCGATCTCTTGTCAGGCAATGAGCTGAAGCTTGAGGATGTAACGAGCAATAATGTGAATTACGACACCGTTATCAATGCCTCCATTCGCCAGCAAATTAAGGCTAGAAAGCTTCTTCTTATCAGTCCATTTAATGGAATCAAGCCGGATCGCCCCTTCTACCTTAAGCATGACGGAGTCGTCATCGCATTTGGTCAGTATGAGTACACCTCTTATGCGGAGGGCATGCCGGAATTCGTTATCCCGTTCCATGCATTTTGAGTAGACAGCCAAATAGGCGCCAGATAAAAAATAAGAAGGTCTTCTTCGGCAGCAGCCTGAAGAGACCTTCTTTTGATATTTCTATCGCTTATTCCTCCGGATCAAGCTTGCATTCCGCAAGCGTCAGCATGCGCGTGCGATGCTTCCACTTGTGGCCAAGAAAGATGGCGAGGAACAGCGGAATACCGACGTAGGAAGCAATCATATATGCCCAATCGATTTCCCCGTCCTTGAGCGCGCCGATAAACTGTCCGCCAATAACGACTATGCAAAGCAGCATCGCCAGGATCGGGCCGAAGGGAAACCATTTCGCACGGTAGGCGAGATCCTTCAAATCTCTTCCCTGTGCTACATACGCTTTGCGGAAGCGATAATGGCTAATTGCAATGCCAAGCCATACAATAAACCCCGACATGCCTGACGCATTGAGCAGCCATATATAAACAACCCCATCGCCAAAGAACGACGCAAGAAAGGCGAGCATGCCGAGCGCCCCCGTCGCGAGCAGCGATACAACCGGAACGCCGCGTGCATTAAGGCGAGCTAGGAAGCGAGGCGCCTTGCCCTCCTTCGCGAGCACCCAAAGCATGCGCGTGGAAGCATACATCCCGGAATTGCCAGCTGACAATACCGAGGTCAAGATGACCGCATTCATAATGGAAGCCGCAACCGCAAGCCCTGCTTTCTCGAAAATAATCGTAAACGGACTCGTCGAAATATCGCCGCTCGCGAGCTGCTCGTTTGAATAAGGGATAAGTAAACCGATCAGCAGAATCGCGAGAATGTAGAACAAGAGAATGCGCCAAAAAATCGAGCGGATCGCGCGCGGAATATTTTCGCGCGGATTCTCGCTCTCCCCTGCCGTTACACCAATGAGCTCCGTCCCTTGAAACGAGAAGCCCGCCGCCATGAACACGCCTAGCGTAGCCAGGAAGCCTGCTGGAAAGGGATTTTCCGTCAAATTGCTAAAGCCAACGGCAGGCTCTGTCCAAATGCCTACCACCATCATGAGACCAATCGCAATGAACACGATTACCGTAACAATTTTGATCATCGCGAACCAATACTCCGACTCTCCGTAGCTCTTGACGGACAAGAAATTGAGACCAAGCATCAGCAGCAGAAACACAGCGCTCCACAGAATCGATGGGCTGTCCGGAAACCAAAATTTCATAATCAGCGTTGCTGCCGACAGCTCCGCTGCGATCGTAATCGCCCAGTTGTACCAATAGTTCCAGCCTAGGGCAAAGCCTAGCGAAGGATCAACAAATCTTGTTGCATAGGTGCTGAATGTCCCCGATACCGGCATGTGGGTAGCCATCTCACCTAGGCTTGTCATTAGAAAATAAACCATAATGCCAATCAGCGCATAGGCTAGCACCGCGCCTCCAGGGCCTGCGGAATGTATAGCGCCGCCGCTTGCGAGGAACAGCCCCGTACCGATGGACCCTCCGAGCGATATCATCGTCATATGCCGGGCCTTCAGTCCTCTATGCAGCGTATTCGTGTCTTTCTGTTTCTTGCTCAAATGTAAAACACTCCGTTCTTCACCACTTATCGACTTCCATCGTGACCACGCATGTCATGTCCTCAGTGTGTTAAATTTTTTTCATTTTATCCATCTGTTAGGAAAAAATCTACAAGGAATGGGTTATAAATGCCGAAATCTATTATATAATGAGTAAGTAATAAGTCAAAGCGATTATGAAGGGAATGGTACGATGTTTGGTAAACTAGCTGCGGACGCGCTTGGACTAAGCGACATTGGCGCAATTATTAAGCCGGCAGATTTCAGCAAAGCGGATTCTGACGATTATGTCATGCATGAGGATAACGAGAAAATTTATTTTCTCATTAAATCCAAAACCGACGAATACTGCTTTACGAATCTTGCACTCATTCATCTGGATGGTACAAGCGCACTAAGCAAGAAGCGCACGCTAAAGCGTTATTCCTACAGCGCCAACCAAATCTCGCAGGTTGCGCTTGAAACGGCAGGCACCGTCGATCTCGACGTCGAGATCAAGTTCACGATTGGCTCCGTTCCATTCTCTATCGACGTCAACAAGAAGCACATTGAGGAACTGAAGGACCTCTATAAAGCGCTGATCAAAATTTCCGAAATTACTCGCGAGAATGAGATCTCGCTTGAATACGCAAGACGCAGCCTGGATCTCGCATCCACTACGCTGCAGCAATTCCACAAAGGAGACTTCAATGTCGTCGAACAGTTCGACGGATTGAACAAATCCGCCTTCAACTGGCTTGTTAACACACATAAGCAGTATCGCATTAAAGATTTTGGCGCTATTTTCGAGCGTTATATCAACAATTAGCCTTGAAAGCGGCATGACCTGGCAGATCGGCTCATTAGAGCTGATCTGCTTTTTTGCGTCGGATAATAAAAAGAGCGGCTTATCCAAGGTAGACTACCGAGGAAAAGCCGCTGCTTCGTATACCTGCTCCACAATTACTTAATGATGTTGCTTACATGACTTACCTGCTCCCAAGCCTGTTCGATATCTTTAACAAGCTCATCCGGATTTTCCATGCCGACATACAGCCTGACGACAGCGGCAGGATCGTCACCTGTTTTTCCATCTTTTACAGCGCTGCTGACCGTTACCAAACTTTCGAATCCGCCCCAGCTGACGCCGATTTTGAAATACTTCAAACGGCTTGCCCATTCCTTCATTCGTTCAGGAGACTCGTTCGATAAGAAGGAAAACAAGCTGCCGTAACCTGACATCTGGCGCCGTCCAAGCTCATACTGTGGATGGGAGGGCAAACCCGGATGGTTGACGCGAGCGACAAAGCTTTGTTTAACAAGCTGCTGCGCCACAGATAGCCCGCTCTGTTCATGCCTTTGCATGCGCAGTGGAAGCGTCCGAAGACCTTTGGATACGAGCGCCGCCGTTTGCGGAGTCATAATGCCGCCAAGCAGCATATATTCATTGTTCCCAATCCGGCCCACAAGCTCCTTTGAGCCCAGCACGACACCGCCGATACAATCGCTGTGCCCGCCGATATATTTGGTTATGGAATGCATCACCAGATCAATCCCCAGCGTTGTCGGGTTTTGAAAGCAAGGTGTCGCCCATGTATTGTCGATGATTGTTATGGCTCCTATGGTTCGAGCCAGCTCCGCGACTTGCTTTAGATCCTGCAGTTCAAAGTACATCGTTGTCGGACTTTCCAAATACAACAGCTTCGTATTGGGGCGCACGGCATTGCGCCATTGTTCCATTGAGCTGCCGTCGATAAACGAAGTTTCCACGCCAAACCGGGTTAAATACGAGCCGAGAAATTCCCGTGTCGGGCCGTAAGCCTGATTGACGCAGACGATATGGTCGCCTTGGGAGACGACGGACATAATAGCTGAGGAAATGGCAGCCATTCCCGAAGCAAAGCATTTGGCGGACTCGACTTCTTCCAAATCCGCCAGCTTCATCTCCAAATTTTGAACAGTTGGGTTGTTTCCGCGTGAGTAAATATGATGGTCTAGCTGTGCTTTCATCGCTTCATCGAATTGATCATAGCTCGTAAAGGCAAACAGACTGTTCTGATAGATCGGTACATGAATAGCACCATGATGTCTGTCATCAAGCGGATCGTAAGCTACCTTAGTGAACTGCTTCTCTAGATTACTCATCCTTTTTCCGCTCCTTGCGTCAAACCTTCTACAATGAATCTTTGGGCGAAAGCAAATAATAAAATGGTCGGAATGATCGATAATACGGCTCCAGCCGACATTGCGCCCCAATCCACGTCAAATTTCAGTATGAATGAGTTCATCGCTACCGGCAGCGTCTTGAGCGCATCGTTGTCGATGAACATGACCGCCAGAAACAGCTCATTCCAGTTTTGAACGAAGGCGAAAATAAATGTCGAAGCGATCCCCGGCAGCATGACCGGAATGATGATTCTCACTAGTGCAGACCATCTCGAGCATCCATCGATCATCGCCGCTTCTTCTAGGCTTGACGGTATCCGCTCGAAGAAACCGCGCAGCATGATGGTCGAGAACGGGATAAGTCCAACGGTATACATAAGTACGAGTGAAATCCGGTTATTGATCAAGCCCATGTTGCTCATCATCAAATAAAGCGGAGCAAGCGCTACAAATCCGGGCAGCATTTGCGTAGCGAAGAAAGCGAGCATAACTTGCCTATGTCCCCGAAACTTAAAGCGGGCAAGCACATATGCGCTTAAGATCGCGATAACGAGCACGATCACAGCCGAAGTAATGGCCACCAGCAAGCTGTTTCCGATGTAAATATGGAACTTGGATATTTTGAAAATATGGATGTAATTGTCCAGCGTAAAGCGTTCAGGCCAATATTTCAGCGGAAACGAAAAAATATCCTTTTGCGGCTTAAGCGATGTAATGATAATCCAATACAACGGAAAAACCATAATCATCAAATAGATGGCCAAATAAATGATTTTGGACAGTCCCAATAGTCGCTGCTTCATCAGAAATCCCCCGCTTTCTCCGCCTTGGTGACTGATAGGAAAAAGATCGTGTAGAGCAGCAGAATAACGATCATAATGATGCCAATAGCAGAAGCGGCTCCATAATCTCCAGCATAAATGATTTTATCCAGCATCAGGGAAGAGAGAATATGCGTGCTGCCTGCAGGTCCCCCGTTCGTCAATCCGTATATAATCGTCGGATCGTTGAAAATCCAAATCGCCCTTAGCAGCGTAGTCGCGATGATCGTCGGCATAATGTAAGGCAGCGTGACGTTCCACAGCTTGCGGAAACTGCTCGCTCCATCCATAACCGCCGCTTCATAGAGCTCGTTAGGCACGGATTGGAGGGCAGCCAAAAGCATGATGGCGAAGAACGCTATACCGTACCAGACGTTCGCGATAATCACGGATATCATTGCCCATTTCGGATCCGACAAAAACCCGATTCTCTGATCGATTATGCCTAATTGAAGCAGGATGTCGTTAATGACTCCGATCTGGGAATTGAACATCCACTTCCATATCATCCCGATCAAGAAGCCGGACAACGCCCAGGAATAGAACACGAAGCCTTGATAAATCCCGCGTCCCCTGAAAGGTTTCTCAGCATCAGCGCAAGTATCATCCCGAACAGAAACTGAAAAATCAGGGAGAAGAACACCCAATATCCGCTATTCCCGAGCGCTAACAAAAACTTAGGGTCGCTAAAGGCTGCTTTAAAGTTGTCTAGCCCAATGAAATGGACATTTCGCAAATCGAACAGCTTATATTCCTGAAATGCCATAACGATCCCTTTAAGGAAGGGATAGTAGGTGAACGCCAGCACGAGCAGCAAAGCGGGAATCAACCCAGATAGAATAAAAGCTCTTTGTTTTTTCATTTCCGCACCGCCTTTGGTTGATAAAGGATGATGGGCGGCAACAATTGTGCCACCCATCATGACTTCAAACCGCTATTTGTTTAATTTTGATTTCTCATCTGCCCAGTATTGGTCCCACTTCTTAAGCGTTTCATCGACATTGGCTTTGCCGAGCAGAAGCGATTGTCCAGACTCCATTGCGACTTGACCCCATTGCGCGTTGCCTGGATATTGGAATGCCGGCTTGAAGTTCACGAATGTATCTGGTTTGTTGGTCATGTCAATTAGTGTTTTGTACGGACCGGTTTTGAAAAACTCGTCTTCTGTAGCGCTTGCATGAATCGGAATTAATCCGTAGTCCTTGGAGAACGATGTGTTCGCTTCAGGGTTCGAGAGGAATTCAATCAGCTTCCAAGCCTCTTCCTTATACTCGGATTTGGCTCCAATTGCCCAGCCTGCTCCGCCTGCGGCGAACAACGCTTTTCCAGTCGGACCGGTTACAAGCGGTGCTGTTGCCCAAGTTCCTTCCGTCATCTTCTCCTGCAAGGATTGAATAACGTCCGGATCCTGCAGCAGAATACCCGTTACGCCTGATGTGAAAGCTTGCACTTGCTCCTGGAAGCCCCAGTTGATGGAGTCAGGAGGAGAACCCTCTTTGTAGAGCTTCAGATATAGCTCCAAAGCTGCTTTCGCTTCAGGCGTGGAATAGACCGACGCTCCGTCTGTCGTAAACATGGAATCCTCCAGATTTACCTTATCCCCATTGAAAGCGAGAACCATTGCATCCGTAGTTCCTGTGGAACCCGCACCGCCGCGGAACGAGAAGCCGAAGCGATTTTTGGCAGGATCCGTTAATTTCTTCGAAACCTCATACAACTCATCCCATGTTGTCGGAGGATTTAGGCCCGCTTCTTTCAGCCAGTCCGAACGATAGAACATTTGTCTTTGGTAAAGGCCGTTAGGAACGAAATACAATTTATCGCCTACCGACCCGACCGACTTGGATACGGCGCTTAGCGTACCGTAATCACTCCACTTGTCGGCATAAGCATTAAGCGGCTCGAGATAACCGTTATTCACGTACTCGGCTACGTTTAAATCCCGTGCTTCCAGAACGTCAATCTGTTCGTTCGATGCAAGCATCGTTCTAATTTTGTTGTCCGCCTGATCGAATGGAGGCGAGATAAATTCCACTTTAATGTTGGGATTGGCCTCTTCGAATTTCGTGACCATCGCCTGGATTAGTTCTGTTCTCTTAGGGCTTGTTAAGCTTTCAATCATACGAAGCGTAACTTTCTTCTCACCGTTGCCGCTTCCTTCGTTCTTGCTTCCGCCTTCTTCGTTCTTGCTGCCGCATCCAGCTAACATACTGATCGTTAAAATGGAAATCAACAGCGAAGCCAGTCCTTTTTTACGCGTTTTCATTGATTTAAATCCCCCTTTAAATCACATGTATCATACAGTCTTCCTGTCTGATAGGTAGATTATATTGAAAGCGCTTTACCTTGTCAATACAAAATAAAGCGCTATTCCGCTAAAATTTTTTAATTTTATCTTCAATGCAATCCATCATTTTATTAAACTCCACTAAAGCTTTTTCCGTATCATGCAAGGCAATCGCGTCGAACATCGTGCGATGGAAAGGATAAGTCTCGTCGAAAAGCCGTTTTTCGCCTAATGGTACATTGAAGAACTTCTCATATAGACCGGAGAACGAATCCATCACGGTTTCAAGGATGGGATTGTGCGCAGCTCTGATCACATAGCGATGGAAAGCAAGATCGATTTGAGACGTATCCCTATTACTATCTTTCAAAGCCTGATATTGCTCAAGGCATTGTTCCAATTCCTTTATTTGGGCAGCCGTAATGTTCCTCGACGCCAGCTCCACTGCCTTGCCTTCGAGCGCCCTGCGAATGTCGAGCGTATTCAGCAAGTAATTGCGTTCCAGCTCAATTTTAACTTTCCCTGAAAATCTAAAGGTGTGGACATCGCTGACAAAAATGCCTTTGCCATTCTCCACGCGAACGATATCGATGGCTTCCAAATATCGCAATGCTTCTCGCAGCGAGGAACGGCCAACGCCGAACATTTGTGTCATTTCCTCAACGGACGGCAGCTTGTCCCCCTCTTGAAGATCTTTCTCTTGAATATAATTTTGAATTTCCTGTGATACCAATTCATGTACAAGTATTTTTTGAATTTTCCCCATAGCCTGCTTCTCGCTCCTCACCTTACTACCTATCGGATAGGTAAATCTTAAGTTACTGTTCTTGTATTGTCAATGAAGGTTATCCGTAATCATTTCCTCTACTATTTTCCCTCCTTTATCGATTTTTTGCAATCATTTACATTTATGAAACAAAACTTGATATGTTCCGTAAACCTTTGCCATGTTGCAGCATAAAAAAACCTATCTACGAAAGCATTGCTCCCCGCTTCCATTAGGAAGTGGGGAATAGCTTTCGCAGATAGGCTCTTCAATAATAGCTATCAAAGATAGACTCTTACATGTTGCTATGCTGCATCGCGTAAGCATCCATCGCCGCCTGCAGCGACCGGCCCGCTTCTAGCTGGTGGCCATGGCGCAGCAGCACCGCTTCGAGCGCGCCAAGCGTAAGAAGCACATTTCGTTTGCTGCAGCTGTAGCCCATCGTGCCGATGCGCCATATTTTACCCTTCAGCGGACCGAAGGAGCTGGCGATCTCGATGCCAAAATAGTCAAGAAGCATCGTTCTGACGGATTCTCCATCTACCCCAGCGGGTATTTCGATGCAGGTGACGACGGTCATTTTGCAGGACGGGTCCCCGTAGAGCCGCAGTCCCATCGCCTCCAAGCCGGCAATCAGCGCACCTTCATGTTCGCGGTGCCGGGCAAAGCGCGTTTCCAGCCCTTCCTCCAGCACTAGGCGCAGACCCTCGCGCAGCGCATAGAGCATCGAGGTCGCTTCCGTATGATGGTTGAGCCGCGCCGGGCTCCAATAGTCCTGAAGCTGGCTCAAATCCAAATAGTTGCTCTGAATCGGGCGCAGCAGCGGATCATCCTCGCCATCGGCGAGAAGCAATCCCCTTTCGATTCTCTTGCGGCTTTGCAGCTTCGCTTCCGCCCGTTTATTGTAGGTGATTGGCGCCATTCCGGCTGGCACCGACAAGCATTTCTGCGTGCCGGCTATAACCGCATCAATAAGCAAACGATCCGTCGCCACCTCGATACCGCCAATCGTCGCAACGGCATCCACGACAAATAACGCATCCACTTCCCTGCACACCTGTCCGATTCCTTCGAGCGATTGCATCCGGCCCGTTGAAGTCTCGCCATGGACAAGAGCCACCAACTTAGGCTGATGCTCACGAATAGCGCGGGCGATCTCCTCCGTTTCGAACGTATAGCCCCATTCCTTCTCGAGCGTCACGACTTCTGCGCCGCAGCGCCTTGCAATCTCTGTCAGCAAATGGCCGAAACGCCCATAGATAGGCACAAGCACCTTATCTCCCGGCTCAATTAATCCGACAAGCACCGCTTCTATGCCGGATCTTGACGTCCCGTCAACGGGAAACGCCCACTCGTTATCCGTCTTGAACAGCTGCCGCAGCATCCCCATTGTCTCATTCATGAGCGTCGTAAACTCGGGATCAAATTGTCCCAATATGGGAAAAGACATCGCTCGCAGCACCCGTGGATCGACCTCGACCGGACCGGGCGTCATAATCGTACGAGGCGACGGCGATAGATCCTTATAAGCTTTCATAGCTCTTCCCCCTCATAGCCTAATCGGTAAAGCAGCTCCGTTAATACGAGTACGCCAACCGCGAGCTCGCTCGGCTCCGTATACTCCTCGGGCGAATGCGAAATGCCGCGCCTGCTCGGAACGAACAGCATGGCGGTCGGACAAATATGCTCGAACATTTGGGCATCATGCCCCGCGCCGCTAACCATCCGCTTCGAGGAAATCGACATTTTGCTGCATACATCGTCCATGTACGCTTTGAGCTTGCTATGCATAGGCACAGGCTCTTCTCGGAACCATTCCGTCCCATGGACAGCTAGCTGACGCTCGCCTGCTATGGAGCTGAATTCCTCCATAACCCATCGGCAAAAGCAATCAAGCAGCTGCCCATCGGCATGGCGCGCATCTACCGTAAAGATGACCTTGCCCGGCACGACATTTGGCATATTCGGCTGTACCGAAAGCCTGCCGACGGTCGCTACAAGCGGCTCGCCAATTCGAACCGCCTCCTGGCGAAGCGCCTGAATCATCATGCTCACGCCCTCAAGCGCATCCCTTCGCATATGCATCGGCGTCGTTCCTGCATGATTCGCTTCGCCGATGACCTCGAATTTCATTCTGCGCTGGCCCGCAATCGTCTCGACTACCCCGATTGCAATGCCCTCCTTCTCCAGTACCGCACCTTGCTCGATATGGACTTCAATAAAGGCGCCAATGTCGCTGCGGCGGCTATCCCTGCCCGTTCCCTCTCCAAAGCCGCAGCGCTGCATCGCATCTGTAAAGAACACCTCATCGGAATCCTGCAAATGCACGATTTGCTCAAAGCTCCGCTTCCCGACAATGCTGCCCGAGCCCCAAAAAGCTATCGGAAACCGGCTGCCCTCCTCCTCGCAGAGAGACACGATTTCAAGCGTACGCTTCGGCTTGCCGAACTGCTGCTGCAAATATTCAAGCGCCAGCAGGCCTGCCGCAATGCCATAGGCTCCATCATACATACCGCCTTGAACGACCGTATCGATATGGGAACCCGTTATAATAGAAGGCGCAGCCAAATCCTCGCCCAGTAATTTTCCAAATAAGTTGCCGACATGATCAAATTCCGTCTTCAAACCGCAGCCTGCCATTTTCTGTGCCAGCGCCTGCTGCGCCTCTAGCCAGCCATCGGTATAAAGCAGCCGCGTAATGCCGCCTTCTTCATCAGGGCTGAATGCGGCCAGCCAATTCAACACCTGCATAATCTGCGTCTCAAAATGGGATAAAAGCCGATCCTTCTCCTGCGGAGAGATACGTACATTTTGTTCCATAGCCGCTCCTCCTGTCTCGATAGCCAAATCTATTTCACCCATTGGCCATGCTTGCTCTCGCTGAGCCCCGCAGCTTCCTCATATACCAATTTGCCGCGCAAATAGGTAGCTTTTATTTTGCAATGAAGCTGTCTGCCGATATAAGGGCTGTGCTTATGCTTTTGATACAATTGCCGCTCTTCCAGCCTGTACGTTTTGTTTAGATCAATCAGCACAAGGTCGGCGTCAGCGCCAATTCGTATTTCGCCTTTAGCAGCCTGCAGGCCAAATCGCCGTGCCGGCCCGCCTGCAAGCAGCTCGCTGATATGTGTGAGCGGCAAACCGCGCTTGACATGGCCTTCCCCGACCATAAGCTCCATCGAGCTTTGCGCGCCGGCAATACCGCCCCATGCCTCGAAGAAGTTGTCCGCTTCCTTCATTGAAGCTGGACAAGGCGAATGATCCGACGAGATCATATCGATATGGCCCTTTGCCAATAAGCTCCAAAGCTTCTCTTGCTCCGCGGTGTCGCGCAGCGGCGGGGAGCACTTGGCAACTGCGCCAAATATGAACAGATCGGCTGCCGTTAAAGTCAAATAGTGCGGGCAGGTTTCCACCGTTACATTCATCCCGCTCTCACGCGCCTGCTTGATCAATTGAACGCCGGCCTCGCTGCTAATATGGACAAAATGAAGCGCGCAGCCCGTCTGCTCTGCATAAAAGAGCGCCCTGTTAATCGCCTCCAGCTCGGCAATGATGGGCCGCGAAGCGACATAATCAGCCGGCGACAGCCGCCCTTCCTCCCGCATAGCTTTGCCAAGCTTTGCGACAATCGGCTCGCTCTCGGCGTGAAGCGCAAGCACCTTGTTCATGCTCGCGATGATTTTCATTCCTTCGAGCAGCGTGTAGTCGTCTGCCTCGCGGAATGCATCCTCGCTCGGATCGCCCGGCGATGACATAAACGCCTTAAAGCCCACGACGCCCGCCTCGTGCAGCGGGATCAGCTCATGCAGCTTGCCTGGCACCAACCCGCCCCATAGGGCATAATCCACATAGGATCGGTCCTTCGCCGCGGCAAGCTTCTGCTGCATGGCGCTGACGGTAACGGTAGGCGGAATCCCGTTCAGCGGCATATCGACATAGGTCGTGCAGCCGCCAGCTGCAAGTGCTGCGGAGCCCGTCTCGAAGCCCTCCCAGTCGCCAAGGCCCGGCTCGTTCAAATGAACGTGAACATCAATCATGCCGGTCATGACCGTCAGTCCAGCTGCATCCACCAGCTCACCCGCCTGCTCGCCATCCAGCCGCTCGCCAAGCTGAACGATCTTCCCCGCTTTAATGCCAATATCCAGCACGCGAACTTCATTTTTCAACACGACGGTCCCATTTTTTATGATGACATCCAGCTTATCTCTTCCAACCATCTAACTCCCGCCTTTCTCGGCACATCGTTTAAATCTGCACATCTCGCTCTCGCTTCACTTAAACACTCTGATTGCATTTTATGAGGCGAAATAGCCAAATAGGTAAACATCATTAATGAAATTTTCGAGTGGATACAGCTTTGTAAACAAATCAGACCGCGGACTATGAGGTCAGCGGCCCGATTTGCTGCTTATTTCGTGCAGATTGAGCCTAATCTCAGCCCATTTGCGGAATTTTTGATCCAACTGCTCAGGTACTCGCCGACCCTAATCCATTTATATGTTAGTTTTTCTTACATTGGTCGGTGATGTGTAGCTACATCATAATCCGAATTCGTTTCCTTGTCATTGTGCACATTAGCTAAAAATAGCCGGAATTCATTGAATAACCTCGACAAACATACATTTACACTAAGCTGCTTAAATGATATATTGATGTCATAAAATATAACATTAAACCATTGGTGGTGCTGTCATGCTGCTCAAAGAGCTCATTTCTCTCCCTATTTACGCGAATGCAAAAGTGGTTGCCGGACATGACGGCATGACAAATAGCGTCCAATCAGTGAATATTATGGACGCACCTGATATTATTCATTATTTAAATCCGCAGGAGCTGCTCTTGACGACCGGCTACGCGATGAAAGATAACCCCGAAGAGCTGCTGTCACTCGTAACCAATATGGCGAAGGTCGGCTGTGCTGGTCTTGCGATTAAGACAAAACGTTTTCTGCAGGAGGTGCCAAGGGATGTCATCGAGCGCGCTGAGAAGCTGCAATTTCCGATTATCGAGCTTTCTCTGGAGCAATCGCTAGGGGATATTGCCAACTACTCGCTCAGTCATATTTTGGAGAAGCGCACCGATGAGCTGAACTATGCCCTAACGACACATAAGCAGTTTTCTCAAATGATCATGCAGGGCAAAAGCACAGAGGATGTCATCGAAGCGCTCGCGATTCTCATCGATTCGCCAGTCATGCTCATGAACCAGCATTCCGGGCCGCTCTTGCGCTCCAGCTCCATGACAGAGGTTCTATATGCTGAACTGATGAACGTGCTCCAAGGAGAGCTAACATCGTCCCCGCTGCAAGGCTCCATTACGATCCCGCTTCCTCTGCAATCGTTCGCAGGCACACAATATTCGTCGGCCGTGCTTCATCCGATCGTCACTTTTCAGTTGGAAGGCTGTTTAATTGCATTAACAAGTGATATTAGCAAGCAGTTCAGCAACCTCACGAGGCATGCGATGGAGCAAGCTGCCAACGTTATCGGACTGGAGCTTATGAAGAAGCAGGCCGTCAAGGAGCGGTCGCGGCGGTACAAAAACGAGTTTTTCTCCGACTTCGTCGACGGATTGATCACTTCCGAGCAGGAGCTTGTGCACCGCTGCAAAAACTACGAGCTGCTCAACCATCCTGTCTATATCAGCGTTGTCGCCAAGCGGGATACGTCCTTCGACTTGCTTCGCCCCTCCAGCGCGCTTGAGTCGGACGGCCGCTTCATTTCCGAGCGCGACCGCCATTACAACCTGCTGAAGGGCGAGTTTTCGAAGCTGGATCTTCGCTTTGTCCTATTTACCAAGAACGAATATTTCTGCTTCCTCATCGCTATGCATGCAAGCCAGGATGTGAAAGAGGGCAAGGGAAGCAAGTTTCTTGAGCAGTTGAAGGAGATAGTAAACAGCCTAGGAGATACGCACGGCATCCCCATCTCGATCGGCATCGGCAATCCGGTTTCGCAGCTTCCCGATGTACCCTTGTCCTACAAGGAAGCGGTCGAAGCGCTGCAAACCGGCTATGATGCGCACAAGAAGCAGTTCGTTCGGCCCTACCGCGCCAAAAACTTCAACAATTTGCTTCGGATGATCCCAAAGGAGGAGCTGCGGGAGTATTACGAGGAAACGTTCAAGGATATGCTCAGCATTGAAGGGAAGGAGCGAAGCGATTTGCTCAAGACGCTCAGCACCTTCTACGAGACGCATTGCCAGCTTGCGGAGACTGCCAAGCAGCTGTTCATCCACCGCAACACCGTCACCTATCGCCTTGAAAAATGCGAAAGGCTCACCGGCCGCGATCTTCGCGATCCCGTCGAGAGCCTTCGCTTCCGCACCGCATTTTCCATGGAATCGCTGTTTCTTGCCGATTAGACTTTAGTGGCGCAGCAGCGCTTGCTCCGGCAACATGTGCGCGCTTGCTCTCACGATGAATTCTCGCAATAAGCACATATGCGTGCTTATAGACCACTAACTTGGGTTACTTTTCGGCTGTAAGCGCATATGTGCGCTTAAAGCCGCTTTTCGAGCTTCCCCACACGCCGAATTCTCTCTATAAGCACATATGCGTGCTTACAAACCACTAACTTGGGTTACTGTTCGGCTGTAAGCGCAAATGTGCGCTTAAGGCTGCTTTTCGAGCTTGCTCACACGCCGAATTCTCTCAATAAGCACGCATGCGTGCTTATAGACGACTAACTTGGGTTACTTTTCAGCTTTAAGCGCATATGTGCTCTTATAGCCCTTTTTCGAGCTTCCCCACACGCCGAATTCTCTCAATAAGCACGCATACGTGCTTATTGACCACTAACTTGGGTTACTTTTCAGCTTTAAGCGCATATGTGCGCTTAAAGCTGCTTTTCGAGCTTCCCCACACGCCGAATTCTCTCTATAAGCACATATGCGTGCTTATAGACCACTAACTTGGGTTACTTTTCAGCTTTAAGCGCATATGTGCGCTTAAAGCCGCTTTTCGAGCTTCCCCACACGCCGATTCCATCCTTACATGCCCTATGCGGCGGCGGCGAAGCTCTCTTTACAACCCGCGCTTCGCTTTTCTGCAGCGAAGCCTGTAGGTTCTTCCGTTTGCTTTGCCGTAGCGCACGATTCTGCGGAGCATCGATTGATCCTTAAGCAGCGCGAACGGACAAGGATCAGGCGAGGTGTTTACCTCAAGGATCCATGGCTTCAACTGCGTGTCGAGGGCAAGATCGAGACCAATCTCGACAATGCCGGGATAGGCGCGATGAAGCCGCGTCGCCGTGCGGACGCCGAGCTGATCCATCTGCTTCAGCATGCTTGTTAGCTTAGCCGAACTCGTGTAGCTTCTCAGCAAATGTGCCGTTGGGTAGATTGTTCCCCCTGCACTGCCGTTCGTCACGATCTTGCGCGGATGGGCTACCCTGCCCACCGTTGCAGTCGCATCCCAGCTGCCGCGAGGCGTCCGCTGAACTACGAGCCGAAGGTCAAAAGGGCATCCTTTATGCCTAAGCAGGTGGATACCCTTCTGAATCAAATAGACCTTCCCCTTCGCGTCCTTCAAAATAGAAAGGTACAACGCTTTAGGAGTGGTGAAGGTTCGCTTCTTCAAGCCAAGCTGATACGCATAGCTCTGTACGAACCTGCCCGCCCGCTTAACCTCCTTTAATTCCACCTTCATCACGCCGCGTCCCTGAGATCCCTTTGCCGGTTTCACATAAACCATTCCATACTGCTCAAGCATTCCACGCAAACGGCTCTCCGTCAAAATTTGTGTCATAGGCAAATGTTTTCTTATCTCAGCATCACTTTTCAATACTTCTGTCTTCGCCCACTTATCCGCTATGTGTCTGCTGAACGCATTAGCTGACCGCGACTTTTTTTGCTTACTTTTCATCCTATCCCTCCGTTCTTTCTTCACCCCCTTATAGCATACGAACCTTTCGCAAAATGGATGTAGGCCGCTGACGGCATAAGTCGAACCTGTAAACGCTAGCGACATATGCTTAATTAACGCATTCATCCAAGTTGCAGGAGGCTCAAACCGAATGTCGCTATTAACCCCGATTCAGCAGCAAATCGAACGTATAAGCCAGCTGCACCCTTGGTACAAGTCTCTCCTTCATGAGCACGGAATAGATCCACAAGCATGCGGGTTAACCGAACTGCCGCTTATCACATCTGACATTTTGGAAAAGCATTATTTCACCCAAGAGGCTAGAAGCGAAGCCGATTTGTCCGTTTACCGTACCTCCGGCACCTCGTCGGGTGTTCGCAAGGCGATTTATTATTCACAGGAGGACGATGAGCGCTACATCGAAGCGAAAACAGCTTGCTTTAGGGACTGGCTAGCAGCTGCCGACCTACATGAGCACCATCCAATGGCGATCCGCAAAGCATTAGCTGACATGGGTACCGGGCATGCAGCCAATACGGCCATGACGATCTTTGCGCGACTTGGCTTGCAGGCGGATTCCTTATCCTTTGCGCTGCCCATCGAAGAGCATATCGCAAGGCTGGAATCCACTCGCCCAGATCTTCTTTATACGATGCCGTCGATTTTGGACGCGATTGCCTCCAACTCAGTCGATCCGCGGCATTATGGCATCAAAAAAATAATACTTGTCGGCGAAATTGCACCTCTCCACTGGCAGTCCAATATGGCAGCCCGGTTCGGAATCGAGCCTCGCCATATTCTCGATACGTATGGCTCGATTGAGATTGGCGCGATTGCCTCGTACTCTCACTTGCACGGCTTATATGTCATCGAGGACGGCATTTATGCCGAAGCCTTGCCCGCCGAGCAAATCGACGACCAATTCGAGTCTTTGCAGCAAAACGAGGCCGTTCTTGTGCTGACCTCTTACGTGCGCACCTTATTCCCGGCCATTCGATACGTCACCTATGATGTCGTTCGCGATTTCCAGACCCTTATCATTGACGGGCGGGAGAGGCAATGCTTCAGCTGTATTTCAAAACGAATCGGCACGGATCTGAAGCATGGGGAAAAAATCAGCTTATACGACATTGAAAGCGTTGTTCACCAATTTGTGAGCGATGCTGCGCTTCGCGTAAGGCTTCGTCATAACAAGCTGTCTATTCATATTCAAAGTAAATTGTTGAAAGACGACATGCTTGTTCATATTCAGCATGCCATCGAGCACAAAATTGGCGAGATCGGACTAATGATTCAAAATCGCATGCTGGACGGCATTACAGTGACACGCGCTGCGGAAACGGAGCAGCTTGAGCGCGGGGCGGTGAAATCAAAAAAATTGTATTTTTGAGGGGTGCTTAGCCAATGGGGAAAAATCTGTTGTCAATCATCGGGAATACGCCGCTTATTCAGCTGTCGAAGCTGTTTGCGAATGATCGCGGCATTCAAGTATATGCCAAGCTTGAATTGCTTAACCCGGGAGGCAGCGCCAAGGATCGATCCGCCGCTCGCATCATCAATGAGGCATGGGATGAGGGCATTATCGGACCAGGCTCCGTCATTATTGAATCCAGCTCAGGCAATATGGCGATTAGTCTTGCAGCCATCTGCTCCTATTTAGGCATGCGGTTCATCAGCGTCATCGATCCAAAGACGACACAGCAGAACATCCGGATTATGCGTGCTTATGGTGCCGATATTGAGATGGTTGACAAGGAGGATCCCGAAACCGGTCAATTTCTGCCTGCAAGGCTTCACAGAGTGCAGCAGCTTGTATCGCGCACGCCGAATAGCTTCTGGCCGAATCAATACGCAAATAAGAACAACCATATGTCCCATTACGAGGGAACGATGCGCGAAGTCATCGAGGAGCTGGGCCACGTCGACTATATAGTTGGCGGTGTCAGCACATGCGGCACGATGCTCGGCTGCGCTAATTATGCCCGCGATCATGAGCTTCCGACTAAGATCGTCGCGGTCGATGCGGAAGGCAGCGTTATTTTTGGCGGAGCGAACGGCACCAGACGTTTTCCCGGCCTTGGAACTGGCATTATCCCTCCTTTTGGCCATACGAGGTTTATGGATAAGGCGATAAAGGTAGCCGACCTGGATATGGTTGCCGGATGCAGGCTGCTCGCAGCGAAGGAATCGATTTTGGCTGGACCCTCTTCTGGCGCGGTTATTCACGCTTTGAAATCAATCGAGAATGAGCTGCCGAATGACTCGGTATGCGTCGTTATTTTGCATGATCGCGGGGAGCGTTATATGGATACCGTATTTAGCGATGAATGGGTGGAGCAGCAATTCGGAGAGATTCGTTTTAAATCAGACAACTAAGCATAACATTCGATAACCGAAAGGATAATGCCCGTGTTATATCTCGGCGATCAGCATATTCGCACCATCGGCTTGCACTGGGGAGAGCTTGTTGACAGCATAGAGACTGCGGTGCGAATTATCGATTCCGGCGACTATGCGCAGCCCATAAAGCCTTATTTGCGTTACCGCAATCCAGCCAATCGAATCATCGCCATGCCTGCTTACATCGGCGGTTCTGTTCAGGCGGCCGGCATCAAATGGATTGCCAGTTTTCCCGGCAATATCGATGCCGGCTTGCCTCGCGCGCACAGCGTTACGCTGCTAAATGACGCCGGTACGGGCATTCCGTACGCTATGCTTGGCACACCTCTGCCAAGCGCCGCTCGAACGGCAGCGGTCAGCGGCTTGCTGATCCGTCATTATCTTAAAGCGCAAGGCGCAGAGCGACGATTTAAGCTTGGGATTATCGGCTTCGGACCCGTAGGCCGGCTTCATTACGACATGTGCGGTGCGCTTTTCGGGGAGCGATTAGAAGAAGTCCAAGTATACGATATACGGGGCTGCGAGCTGGATAGCCCTGATCTGGCCGGTGTTGACAGCGCTCTGCGGAGCCGCACTCGGCAAGCGGGCAGCTGGCAGCAATTATATAGCGAGTGCGACCTCATTATTACGTGCACGGTGAGCAAAGAGCGGTATATCGATATCCCTCCGGCAGCAGGCAGCTTACTGCTTGATGTGTCCTTGCGCGATTATAAATCGTCAGCCATACGCGGTATTACCGCGATAATTGTCGACGATTGGGAGGAGGTATGCCGCGAGAATACCGACATCGAGCTGCTTCATCTCGAACGGGGCTTAACCAAAGCACAGACTAGCTCGTTAACCGATGTCGTATGCCGCGGAGCGCTTGCGAAGTTCGCCGCTTCGGAGCCTGTATTATTTTGCCCGATGGGTATGGCGGTGTTCGATATGGCGGTTGCGAATTATTTTGCAGGGCGCGCGCGAGCTCTTGGGATCGGCATACAGCTCAAATAACGCGCTACCCTGCAGAAGCAGCTTCTCCATCATAATCTCGCTGCGCTTTCACTTGTACCTATGTCCCATCCCGCACAATTAAAAAAAGGATGACGCCAGCAGCCTGCCTGCATGGCATCATCCTTCTAGGTACTGCTATGATTAAGCAGCAAGCCCGCTCGCTTTATGCGGATTGCCCCAGTCGATTGGCAGGGAATGAATATACTTTTGAGCGGTCTCCGGATTTGGACGCATCATCGCTAGCCTTCCGGGAATTCGTAAGCTCCATAAACCAAGCCTCATCCCATGTATCTAATGCCAAGTCGATTGCGTTGTGAAAAATCTGGGCATCATCCGATGCAATGTCGGATACGTTTTTGAGCCAGGCTGACCGAACGGCAACGATTTTCCCTATGACTTCCTCGTTATCTGATTTCACAACATTCACGGTTACAAATCCTTGCAAAATATCGACTGTTTCGACAAATCCGTGAATAAGCTCGCCATCCTTCGTTCTGCCTTGTACCCAGTCGCTTATGCTGAATTTCATCTTTAAGCACCACCTATCCCTAATAGTAAGAACGCCTGCTTAACTGTAACTTTTTTTAGTACATTTACTGTAAAAAAGTAGACGATACTCTGAAACTTCCTAGTCCAAGCGCCGCCTTATTTATGACTTCCATACTGTAAGTTTAATGATTACAGTTACCTTTGTCAAGTTCTTATGAAATTTGGGTATTCCACTACCGAGCCGACTTCTTTTTCTGCTAAAATAAATGTGATTTACTAAATAAAGGAGGAAATAGCGGATGGTGCATCTAGCTGATGTCAATTATGTAGCTGTATTGCTTGCAACGATCGCGACAATGGTGCTTGGATTTTTATGGTATTCCCCGATTTTGCTCGGCAATGCATGGATGAAGCATCGCGGTTTAACAAAAAGTGAAATGTCGGGAGGCGGAGCACTAACCTATGTGCTGACAGCCTTGACCGCGCTTGGCGGCTCATTTGTACTGGCGCTGCTGCTCACACTTGCGGATGAAACAACGATTTGGAGCGGATTAGTCGTAGGACTGCTTATAGGAATTAGCATTTCGCTCAAAATCGGCATGAACTACTTATTCGAGGGACACAAGCTTGGCCTTTATTTCATTACAATAGGCTATCACTTGATCTCATATGTAATCGCTGGTCTAATCATCGGCTGCATGCAATAATCAACGATATTCAAACGAGAATATGAGGCGTTAATCGTATGAGCTGGCTTCAAAGCCAAGCTTATGCGATAACGCCTTTTCTTATGCCGCGAAGCAAATTTAACTCCAGCCCCAGAAGAAGCCGTCTCTTTCCCAAGCCGCTTTTCCTTTGTGCAGCTTGCGGAATACCTTCTTCACTTCTTTATCAATCGATTGATTGCCATGCTCATTCACATATATAAAAGATTCGCCAAAATGGCTCTTAATATGCTCAACGGCAGCACCTTGATGCAAAATTCCTTTCTCCTTCAACTCGTTTAGCATCCATTCTGCAACCTCATTAGCGGTATAGGACATTATTCTCACTCCTTCATCAAATAAACGCTGTAACTATAGCATACTTAAACGACTCACTTCAATCATACTCGATCCGCGGCTGTCATTGACAGTCTATTGCCATTTCCTCTATATTATATTTATCACAATTTAATTTTACGAAATGAAGCGAAGTTTTTAAAAATTCGCCTTCCTATGGAGGAAAACAACATGGATTCCAACGAAATGTTAAAGCTCGACAATCAAATCTGCTTCGCCTTTTATGCTTGTTCCAGAGAAATAACGAAGCTATATCGGCCGATGCTGGAAAAAATAGACCTGACTTATACGCAATATGTTACGATGCTGGCTCTATGGGAGCAGGATCACGTGACCGTAACTGCGCTTGGCAACAAGCTCTATCTTGATTCAGGCACCTTGACCCCACTCCTCAAGAAGCTGGAGGCAGCCGGACATATTACCCGGACGCGTGATCGCAACGATGAACGCAGCGTATTGGTTGAGCTCACCGAGCAAGGAAGAGCTTTGAAAGAGCAAGCGCTCGACTTCCCTTATCAGCTCGCCTGCAAGCTCGATGGAACGCCGGAAGAAGGAGCCGCGATGCTGGAGCTTATGCACCAATTCCTACACAGAATGCAGCAAAGCGGAGCCAAAGAGTAAGATCAAATGTGCTGCAACTCCATTACTTGTTTAGGAGGCAATACGCAATGATGAAATCCGTGCTCCGGCCTTTTGGCCCTACGAACCTGCAATTATCTCCACTTGGCCTTGGCTGCTGGCAGTTCAGCAACGGCAAAGGCCTCATCGGAAAATTTTGGCCTGTTCTGCAGGGTGCCATGATTAATGATATCGTCAAAACCAGCTGCGAGGGCGGCATGAACTGGTTCGACACAGCCGAGATTTACGGCAACGGTCAATCTGAGCAGCTGCTTGCTCGCGCTTTGAGGGAAACGATTCCTGCTTCAAACCCTGTATTTATCGCGACCAAATGGTGGCCGTTGATGCGCACTGCGAGCAGTATAGGAAGCACCATTGATGAGCGAATAAAACAGCTGGAAGGCCGAACAATCAACTTGTATCAGGTGCATCAGCCCTTCTCCCTCTCTTCGGTAAGCAGCGAGATGAAGGAGATGGCGAAGCTGGCGGCGGCGGGGAAAATTCAGCATGTAGGCGTAAGCAATTTCTCCGCCAAGCAAATGCGCGAGGCTGACCGTGTCCTGCGGGAGCACGGCCTGCAGCTTGCATCCAACCAAGTGAAGTACAGCCTGCTGGACCGCCGAATCGAGCAGAATGGCATTCTGGAAACAGCGAGGGAGCTGGGCACTGCTATCATCGCCTACTCTCCACTTGAGCAAGGCATATTAAGCGGAAAGTTTCATCATGATCCCGAGCTGGTCAAATCGATAAGCGGTCCTCGCAGATGGAGCCCTGCATTCCGCAAGGAAGGGCTAAGCCGTGCGAAGCCGCTCATTGACTCATTGGAGCAAATGGCTGGCCGTTACGAAGCTACCGCAACGCAAGTAGCGCTCAATTGGCTGATCCATGCTCACGGCGAGACGGTATTCGCTATTCCAGGCGCATCGAAAATCCATCACGCCGAGCAGAACGTGAAGGCGATGCGCTTCAAGCTAACAGCGGATGAAATCAATGAAATTAGTGAAGTGTCACGGTTCGTCTGCCGCTGAATCTCGTTTCAAAGCTGTGAGGGAAGGGTATAAGTAGTTGTAACCTCATATTAGCTAAAATGCGAGAGGAGGACTCACCATGACGGTGACCATCGGCATTTTCAAAAAAGAAAAAGGCATTTTGGAAGCGATCAAAATGTTTCAAACGGCTCAGACGAATGATTACAACCTGCGAATTGTCGTAAAAAATAAGGAGTCTGCTCCGATACTGGCTGCTCAATCAGATGTCCCTGTTGAAGAAGTCTATGAAATTCTTGAGGCAAGGGAGCCGCTTGCAGATAGGGTTGTACCCCCGCTTGGAGCGATTCCGCTCGCTGCTGGCGGCTACACAGCCGGATCGGTTGGAGCAAGCAGCGGCAGTCCTGCCGGCTTTGTTCCAGTCATTAACGATCTTGATGATCGCCCCGGTACAAATGATGTGCTGCAGGATATCGGAATTCCTGAGAAGCATGCTAAGGAATGCGGTGATGCGGTTGAACTCGGACGTTACTTGTTCATTCTCGAAACGGATTCCGAGGCAGAGGCCGAATCTCTGCTTCGTCTGGCTGGAGCCACAAACGTGGTATATTAAAAACTTGAGGTTGCCCTGTAACCATTAAGGGCAGCTTCTTTTTGTTTTGACATCTTTTAAATTAAATTGACAGCCGTATATAAATTGCTTACAATTAAATTATGTAAAATACAAATCGGTTATTGGAGGTTATCCCCTATGTCCATATACAATATTGAAGTGAATACGATCAAAGGCGAACCACAGACTCTTGCTCCCTACAAAGGGAAAGTAATGCTAATCGTGAATACAGCGACCAAGTGCGGCTTCGCAACACAGTTCAAAGGTCTTCAAAAGCTTCATGATACGTATAGCAAGCAAGGCTTCGCCGTTCTAGGTTTTCCTTCCTCCCAGTTCGCTAATCAAGAGCTAAGCGATGACAGCCAAGTAGCTGAAGCTTGCGAAATCAACTTCGGCGTGTCCTTTCCGCTGTACGCGAAAATCGATGTGAACGGCAGCACCGCTCACCCGCTTTTCCAACACCTCACCAACGAAGCTCGGGGCTTCCTTGGCTCCAAATCGATCAAGTGGAACTTCACGAAATTTCTAGTCGATCAGAACGGAAAAGTATTGAAGCGCTTCGGGTCGAAGGATACGCCTGAGCAAATCGAGAAGCATATCCAGAAGCTGCTTAGAGTGGCTACGCACGCCTAAAGATACGAGAAGCCTCTCATAGAAGAACGCTCAACAGGTGGAAGTTAAGCCCCATTTAGAGATGTGGTAACTTTAACTAACTGTAACTTTTATATAACAAATACGTCTATCCTTTAATAGAAGAGATTGATTTATCTTTTTTGTTTATAGGAGGTTATCATGCTTAAAAAATTTACTTTGACATTATTGGCATCTGCCTTAATAGCTGTGCCTGCTCTTTCAGCTCCCAGCCATGCAGATAGTCGGCCTGTAGAGATTAACAACGGCCAACTGAAAAACAGTCGGGTTCTTATACCTTTACGCGACGTATCTCAACATTTGGACGCTGCTGTGGAATGGAACCAGAAGAGCAAAACCATCAAAATCAAGAAAGACGACACCGAATTACTGCTTACCGTTAACTCCAAAAAAGTGCTTGTGAATCAGTCTCAAATTGAGCTGGACGTCCCGGCCGAGCTAATCCAAAACACTACTTTTGTTCCCCTGCGGTTTGTCAGCCAAGCACTCGGAGCAGATGTAGACTGGAACCCCTACGGTCAACAAGCAACGATTTCGTTGAATGGGAAACAAATTGTCGTAAATATCGAACGAACAGAGCCTTCTTCCTCTCAAAAAGCGACGGCTGCCCGTTTGAAACAGTTATCCGATAAATTAAATGAAGCAACAAATGTATCTGCCATCAAGCAAATTCGGACTCATTACAAGCCTTATTTTACGGATCGTCTCATCAATGCGATTATTCAAAATAAAGGGCTCGGAAATGACTATCAATTTGATGCTCCTCGAACGTCCGTTAATTATACAAGTCAGACAACAGCAAGACTTTCGCAATCATTAGAAATTGGGCATGATGCTTACGAAATCCATTCTGTTACAAGACAAATTAATCTCGTATATGTCGATAAAGTATGGAAGGCGGATACGGTTAGTTTTACAAATGTTTCCGTTCCTATTTCGGGAGCCTGATGCTAAATATGAGCAGCTCACTTTAACTTGCTGACGAGGCTATCTCATGAGAGTTAGATCATGTGGGCTAGTCCCGTATAGTGCAAAACCGCCTCCAATTCCACTATGCTAGTGGGGTTGGAGGCGGTTTTTTGTAGGTGAGCTGTAAGCACATATATGCGCTTATAGCCTCGAATCTGCGTATCAGAAACGTCCAAAAGCTACTATAAGCACGCATTTGTTCTTACAGCTAACATATCTTATGTTTCGGCGCGCCTTAAGCACACATATGTGCTTACAGCTTCGAATCGGCGTATCTCAAACGTCCAAAAAGCTGCTATAAGCACGCATTTGTTCTTACAGCAAACATATCTTATGTTTCGCGCGCCTTAAGCACACATATGTGCTTACAGCTTCGTATCGGCGTATCAGAAACGTCCAAAAGCTGCTATAAGCACGCATTTGTTCTTACAACCAACAAATCATGTGTTCTGATGTGCTGTAAGCACATATATGCGCTTATTGCCCCGAATCTGCGTATCTCAAACGTCCAAAAAGCTGCTATAAGAACACATTTGTTCTTACAGCTTACAAATCATGTGTTTTGGCGGGCCGTAAGCACACATATGCGCTTACAGCCTCGGTTAGGCGTATCTCAAACGTCAAAAAGCTGCTATAAGAACGCATTTGTTTTTACAGCTAACAAATCTTGTGTTTTGGCGTGCTGTAAGCACACATATGTGCTTAAAGCTTCGGTTAGGCGTATCAGAAACGTCCAAAAGCTGCTATAAGCACGCATTTGTTCTTACAGCCAACAAATTCTATTCTCTAAGACATATATCGCTTCATCCAGAGTTACTTCCCGCTCGGTCCGCTCATCCATATCCTTGAGGCGCACCAAGCCCGCCTTCCATTCCGTTTCACCTAGTATCGAATCCCGCTCCCTGCTACTGAGGCGAGGATGTTTTTCAGCTTGCGACCGCTCGTATCCAGCTTCACTCGAATACCGCTGGCACGCAGCTCGGCTGCCGCTTGCAGCATCTCCGCAGCTGTCACGCCTACGGGTATGAGCACTACGGAAGCGGAAGGTGTCTCCGCTATACGATTTTCGAGCAGCGCCATAAACGACTCCATGCCAAACGATAGTCCAACCGCGCTATATTCGGCATCCTCCCTTCCAACAAGCTGTCCGATAATAGCGTCATACCGGCCGCCACCGCCCAAGCTCGAAGCGAAGCCATTTGACGTTTCAAATATTTCGTAGACCGTTCCCGTGTAGAATGATAACCCTCGCGAGAGAAATGGATCGAATACGCAGTCTTGCGCAAGGCCAAGCTTGCCCAAAATATCGGTTACCGCGAGCACCTCCAGCGCCCCCGCGCTGCCACGCAGGCCGTATCTGTCCATGAGTTCCTCGAGCGAAGGGTTTTGCAGGGCGATCAGCTCAATGACGGCGTCCGTTACCTCGTTAGCGAGCCCTTTCTCGGAAAGCTCCAGTTTCACGCCGGCTTCACCCACCTTTGCGAGCTTATCGAGTGTCAGCATGACCGACAGCGATTCGCTACCGGGTACGCCGATTGCAGCCATAACTTCGCCAAGAAACCGTCTATTATTCCACTTCAGCTGAACCTTGATCGCAAGCAATCGGAACACGTCGATGGCCATCTGCATCAGCTCCACCTCAGCCTCTGGACCTTTAACCCCCACAACATCCACATCGCATTGCAAAAACTCCCTCAGCCTCCCGCGCTTAACGGGGCCGTCCCGGAACACCTTCCCGATCTCATACCGTTTTATGGGCAACTCGATGCTTGGATTTAAAGCGATCACCTTCGCGAAGGGAATCGTCAGGTCATACCGCAAGCCTAATCGTCGCTTTCGCTGATCCGTCAGCTGGTACATTTCTTTTATAATTTCATCGCCGCCCGCATATTTAGAGGTCAAATCTCTCATCTGCTGACAATCCTTTGCTGTATTTAGTACATGTATGTTTGGGCCGAATTCAACTTCAACCAAGGATATATAATCAAAATAATTAGCAGCATTGCGCCAGCCGCAAAAGTATGGGCATGCGCAAACACAAACGAAGCGTTCTCTCCAGCAGTCGTAATCAGCAAGCCCTTGTCAGCTTCACTCCCCGGAACCCCGTAAACGAAGCTGTACACTACGCTGAGGCCCATATGTATGCCTGTACTCATCCAAATCGAACCCGTTTTTAGAAGCACATAACCAAGAGATAGGCCAAGCACTAACGAGAATAGAGCATTTGAAGGACTGAAGCCTACTAACCACACATCATCCAGCGCAAAAATAATTGCAGATACGAGCAATAAACTAGCATTCCGTATTTTACCTTTAAGATGAGCAAATACATAGCCGTTCACAATAAGATTATTCATAAGCGAGCTAAGAAGCATAACGCCAAGGATTTCGATGAATAAAAGAATAGCTTCCGGTGCTTTCTTTACGCCCACGACCTGAAAATCCCCATAGCCCCACAAGAGCAAGTACATGACTGCCCAAATGCCAAAGCCAATAAAAAAACCGATCCGCAGGTTTCTTTTCCAGCCATAATGAGCTTTTACGCCTAAATCACTCATTCCGCTTAATCCCGTCAGCTTGGCTACATGATGAACAAGGATGAAGAGTATGCAAGCATACGCTAGCCAAGTGATGGTATCTAGCGAAAATAATTTCGGGATTAGATGAAAGTATGAATCAATAATTAGAAAACCGATGACCGCGAATAGCCTTCCCATTGCTCAGACCCTTCCTGCAAAAATATATTGGATGCCCGCTCGTCCAAAATAAAGCAGTATCGAGCTCATAGTTTCATATATATTCGCGAGATTGCCGTATATCCCTAAGCCTCGATGTCTTTCTTTTTGAGAGAAAAAAGCTTGCCAAATAACCCTCCAATTCAATCTATTGGCAGTTTAGCTGGATTATTTAAATGACAAAAAAAGGTGAAAAATTGTTTCTGACGAATTTGTACGTGGATCAGCGAAAATCTCTAAATAGAGGAGACGGAACCAAATATGGATAAATTAATATTACTACTAAAGAATCAGCATGTTGATTACGAAGTCATCGAACATAGTAAACCAATTAACACCGCACAGGAAGGTGCTAATTATTTTGGTATTGATATTGGTCAAACTGCCCCAACACTAATATTGAAAACAGATAAAGGCTACTATGCTTTGGTCATCTCTGGTGATTACGGACGAATCGATCCTGTTGCTTTGAAGGAGATTTTTCAAGTTCAAGAGATCAAATTAGCGAAACCCAAAGAGGTAGAACAAGTGACTGGAAGTACGGTCGGAAGTGTATCGTTAATAAACCCGGGGATCTCAACATTCATAGATAGAGAATTATATCGATTTGATTATGTTTATGGAGGTACAGGGGTGCCACAAACGACATTGAAAATACAACCAAAGGATATTGAGAAATTAAATAATATAGTTGGATACATAAGATAGAGACATGTCTTAACCCTCTAATAATCAATATTACGGAGCAATTTTCATACCCGTATGTGACATTTAGTTATTTTGTTAGGCTGATAGTTAAGGCAGCTAACGGTAAACCCCGTAAATATTTCGGCTGCTGCATTGCCCGCAATAGACGACTCCCTCGCATTTAAATCAACCAATATGTTATTATACAGATTGAATCATGTATGAGAATGCGGAAAAATAGGCAGAAGAGTCTGCGGAATTTTTTTGTATTCACACAACCTAAGGAGGATATTGAAATGCTTTATAAGAACAAACGACTTGGGACCACGCTGCTCCTTATGCTCATTCTGCTCGTTGCAGCTTCCGGATGCGGAGCAAACCGCGCGGCGGACGGAGACAAAAATACCGGCTCCGGCGGCAATGCAAGCACAACAACTCCCCCAACCGAAGCTCCTGCAGAGGATGGCCCAGCGCTGCTTGGCCCGGACAAGCATCCTGTTGTAACCATTCAACTAAGCAATGACAAAATCATTAAGCTTGAGCTTTATCCAGAGGTTGCTCCAAATACAGTAAACAACTTTGTATCTCTTATTAATAAAGGTTTTTATGACGGCGTTATTTTCCACCGCGTTATCCCAGGCTTTATGATTCAAGGCGGCGATCCTGATGGCACGGGAATGGGCGGACCTGACTACAGCATCCCTGGCGAGTTCACTGACAACGGCTTCGAGAACAAGCTGATGCATACGCGCGGCGTACTCTCGATGGCGCGCACGAACGACCCGGATACGGGCGGCTCGCAATTTTTCATCATGGTGGCCGATGCGCCTTCGCTTGACAATCTTTACGCATCCTTCGGCAAAGTAACGGAAGGCATGGAAGCCGTAGATGAAATCGTGAACCAGACCGTCGGTGCGAACGATAGACCGGTAACTCCGATTTCGATGAAAAAAGTAACGGTGGACACGCTCGGCATGACGTTTGAGGAACCAGTGAAAACGAAATAAGTGAAGCCCTTCGATTCGCAGGCATGTTACACGATCCCAATCATATGGTTGAGTATAAGCATGTTGCGAAGGATGGTGAAGCGATGTATGGCAATGGGCCAGTCAGTGTGGTCAATTTAACGAATCCGCTTAATAAGTCGCTGCAAGGGAAATATTTTTTGGGCGAGACCGATCAACTGAATCCAACCGATTCGAACCGAACTTGGGGGGCGCTCATCAACCCTCCCCATTCGGGCGTTAATCTTTATCTGGATATTTATGTGCTGAGCAATTTGTCTGACGATAAGCTCGTCTCGCAAATTTGCTTCTGCTCCAGCCTGCCAACGCACGGCAAGCAGTCGCATGAGGTATCCACTGCAAATTTGACGCTCAATCCGAAGCCTGCGCCGCGCGGACAAGTCCAGTTCGGCAGCAGCCTAGACACGACCGCTCTCGCTGCAATTCCAGTATCCACGCGCGTCATTCCGGCTTACTCCAGCGTCTCGAGCGAGAAAGCAGGCCACTGGATCATCGGTCCCGGCCAAGCGATTCTCTTCACGCTGACCAGTTCTATGAATCACCCCGCCCCCGCCGTCATCTCCATTGGCTGGTGGGAAGAAGCTCAAGGCATGTACTAGCATCAAGGCAAAATCGCCCCTCAACCAGCAATGGTCGAGGGGCGATTTTTTGGGTATGGCAACTATTGAGAACAATTTATGAAATCACATCTATTAATATCGCACCCTTTTATTTGTTATTTTATCGCCCATTGACATCCTTATTATTAGTACTGTATAGTACTAATTATGACGCCAAAAACAAAAATTTCCAATCGCGAGATTGCCCTTCAAACCGCTGCGAGCCTATTTTTGAGCAAAGGCTACCTCGTTACCAGCATGGATGATATTGTTGCCGAAAGCAAAGTATCTAAAACCAACATTTATTATTATTTCAAAAGCAAGGAGGAGCTGCTGTCTGCCATTATCGAGAGAATGACCGGCCAGTATGAGCAGCTTATTACTCGCATTGCTGACCAGACGGAGCTGCCTGTCATGGATCGGCTCACGAGACTGATGAATGTGCTTATCGAGCAAGACGTCGACTGTCTCGGAGGCTGCCCCTTCCTGACGCTGTATACACAGACACCGAAGGAAGCCACTGCGATTCGCGAGCAAATCAGCCAATTTTTTGGAAGGCAGCTGCTCGTCTTGGAGAGGCTTATCGTCCAAGGCATTGCTAGCAAAGAAATAAACAGCAGGCTGGAGCCGCAGCAGACGGCTGCCTTAATTCTATCAACTATTGAGGGCGGGCTGTTCTTACAGCATACGAACCAGAATCCAACTCTATTGCAGCACTCGCTTCATGCTTTAGCTTCCATGCTAAAGTAATTTTTTTGAGTATATTAGTACCGATTAGTACTAGTGTGAAAATAAAAAGGAGGATGTTTATATGGCACATATCTTTATAACTGGAGGGACCGGATTTATCGGTTCGCAATTGGTGAGGCGGCTTACAGCCGAAGGCCACCGTATTACCGCGCTGGTCCGTTCAGCCGCTCGGTTCAATGCGCTGTTTGGGCAAGCCGGAGAGGAGATTTCCCCTTCCCTATCCGCGATTGTCGGGGATTTGACACAGCCAGCACTCGGTCTCACTCCAAGCGACCGCGAGCTTCTGCTTACCGCAGACGTTATTATTCATGCCGGCGGGCCTATGGATATTTTGCTGAGCGAACAGGAAGCGAAGCGAGTATTCCTAGATGCAGCCGAGCATCTAACCCTCCTAGCGGACCATTTGCACAGAAACGGACAGCTCCGCCATTTCATTCATATCGTTGGCTTCAAGAGCCCGGTAACGGATCAAAATGTAAGCGAGCAAGCTGCCGTTATGAAGCAGCTGGAGCATGAATCCCCTTACGAGCGCATGAAAATTACCGCCGATTTCTATATCCGGCAGCATGCTAGGCAAAGCGGCTATTCGCTGTCCGTCGTTCACCCGAGCGTCATCATCGGCGATTCCGTTACAGGAAATACCGAACAAACCGGCGGGCTTGGCATTCTCATCGGCTCAGCCAGACGGAAGCTGATGGGCATAGCGCCCGGCGGACCTAAGCACTGGCTTCCGCTTGTCCACGTCGACCATACCGCTGCATTCATCGCTGCGCTCGTTAACGAGCAGCATCCCGCAAGCGATACCTACTACCTGCTTGATGCGCAAACGGCAAGCCCAAATATGACTCAGCTCATACGGATGATTAATAAGGAGCTGCGCGTTCCAGCGCCGATTGGCTCGATTTCGCTATCGTTACTAGGAAAAGTGCTAGGCACCCGCCTCGGCAGCAAGCTTGGTATTCCCGAGCAGTCGCTCAGCTTTATCGTGAGTAAGGCATTCCCACTCCAATCCACTAGGCATATTCAGCAAAAGCATGCTCTTCACGCATCCGTGAACCAATCGACTTTGCCGCATGTCATAGCTGATCTAGACTATCGCCTATCGCACGGACAATCGATTCATCCGGGCTTTGAGCGCAGCAGGCGCGGCTCACTAGCAACGCTAGAGAAAGCAGGCAGCGGTCATCCTATTCTTATGCTGCCGGGCACCTTTAGCGGCGCAGATTGCTTGCTGCCGCTAGCCTCCGAGCTGCATGGCCGTCCCGTTTGGATTGCCGACCTGCCCGGCTTCGGACGATCGCCCTATCATCATGGCGCAAACGTAATAGAAGGGCATGTCCAAGCGATCGTGGAAGCTATTGCTTCGCAGAAAGAACCTGTCACCTTGATCGGACATTCCTACGGCGCGCTGCTCGCAGCCAAAGTAGCGGAGCGTTTGTCAATAGGTCATATTCATGCCGTACGCCTGCTTCAGCCTGTACTCCATCCGGCTAACGCGCGTTACAAGAGCAGATTAGCAAATCGTCTGCTCCTGCCTCATGTAACGGAAGATAGGCTGCGAAAGGAGCTTTTATCGCGCGGCTGCTTCGGCCATTCGAGCGAGATGCCAGACAGCTATATCCGCTTTGCACGGAATGAGCTTAGCTCTCCGCGTGTCAGAGCCACCTTGGCGGATACGCAAGCTGCCTTAACATGTGCCGAGCATTTCCGTTTGCAGCCTGAGCACTGGAACAGCAGCCAAATAAGTATGCTTTGGGGCACAAAGGAACGTGTTTACTCCATTCCCACAACCTATGCTGCCATCCCTACAGCGCTTCTTCCTTATGGACATCACTTCCCGATTTCACATCCAACTGAGACGGCGCGGCTATTGCTCCAATCCGGAATCTAGCTGATAAAATAGAAAAAGGCGGCTCCAAGTGGTCTAATAAGACCCTCGGAACCGCCTATCGTTCTATTATTTACTCGCTTTAAGCATGTTCATTATGATGGTGATCGCATCCGCTCTAGTAGCGGTAGCTTTTGGCGCGAAGATGTTGCCCGTCCGGCCTTGAATAATGCCTTTGTCGCTGACTACTTTGACAGCGCCCTTCGCCCATGCCGGAATATCCTCATTATCGGCAAAGCTCGTTGAGGCATTAGGATCCAGCGTCAAGCCGGCACCGCTTGCGATCATCGAAACCATTTCCATTCGGAGGATATTAGCGCTTGGACGGAACGTACCGTCTGGATAGCCGCTAATGACTTTTGCTTTCACCGCTTGAGCAACAGCATTCTTTGCCCACGCAGCGATTTTGTCATTGTCGGTAAAGGCAAGCGCAGCACCCTCACCCTCCGCTTTCAATGCACCCATCAGCATGACAGAGAATTCTGCACGCGTTACCGTGTTGCCCGGTTTGAACGTGCCATCGGCATAACCCTTCACAATGCCGGATGCAACCGCCTCTTTAATGGCTGCCTCGGCCCAGTGTCCGGAAATGTCCGTAAAGGACACCGGTTCATCCTTCTTATCTACGGCGAATACGGCAAACTTGGTGAAGTGATCGGATTTTACAGTAATGAGGTTACCGCTTATAGATCCGCCCATCTCAATCCATTGCTTCTTCGTTTCATCGTAATAGAATACAGAAGCCGTCTTGCCCTCCTTGATAAGCGTCGCATCAAATTTGAAGGTTAGCGTGACCGGAACTAAGAAGTTAGCTGATATGTTTTTGAGTATTTCAAAAATCGGCGATGCCAGCTGGCTCGTAGATTCAACGATACCGCCCGTACCTGTCAGCTTTTCAATCGAAAGCAGCATTTGCTCCTTCGTTGCTCCTGCCGGAACGGATACCGTTACGCTGTCATCCAAACCTAGCGTGCCTGCGCTTCCGGCACCAATCGTTACCTCGCCTTTGCTCGGCACATGACCGCCAGAGCCGCCTGATCCACCCGATTCGCCGTTCTCGTCAACGGGAGGAGGAGTCGTCTCTGGCACATCTACCGTAATATCCTGCGTGCCTGCCGTCTCAAACCAGCCTTTCACCGTATTGAAATCACTGGAGAAAGCAAGTGACAGCATAAGCATAATACGGGCATGCTGCGGATTCAAATTGTCACCAGCAATAATGCCGTTGCCGCTGCCCGTAATCGTCCCCGTGCCGGTTCTAGTTGTCGAGACAAATGTGACGCCGTGATCGCGAATAGCCGCGGTACGCGCTGCGCTCATTTTCGACGAAATGCCCGCCGCTCCCGTACCAGCCGTAACAATACCCTTAGCGCCGTCCTCTACTAATGCACGGATTGCTCCGCCGCCAGCTTCCTGATAGCTGTAGGCGATCTCAACGATCGGAAGATTATCCTTCGAGATAAGCTTCAAGTTAAATGGCGTTGCCCAGTCGGCTTGACCGGCCTTTAGCGCCCTTGCGTTAAGACGATAAATGCGTACAGCCGGATCATCGACAAAGCCCAGCGCACCAAACATCGGCGTTTCAAACGTATCCATCCGGTGCGAATTGGATTTCGTCACCTCGCGTGCCGCATGAATGACATCATTTAGCATGACGACCGTACCGTACCATTTTGTCTTGCCGCTGCCCGCTGCTTTAATCGCTTGATAAAGGTTGGCCGGGCCATCGGTACCGATAACATCCCAAGGTCTCATCGCCCCGGTAACGACTACCGGCTTCTCGCTTTGAACCGTCAGATCAAGAAAATAAGCAATTTCCTCCATCGTATCTGTTCCTGTCGTCACGACAGCACTATCATAAATTTCAAGCGCCGCATCTACCGCAAGAGAGAGATCATAGAGTTCCTTCATGGAGTAGCCGCCTGAGCCTTTGTTGCCGAATTGAAACGTCGAAACGTCCGCAATTTTAGCTTTTCCCGGCAGCTGCGCGACTAGATCTGACATTAGGTACGTGCCTGCTGCGTAATTCTGAAAGTTGGTTGGATCGTTATCTCTTGCTTTGCCTGCAAGCGTTCCGCCTGTCGCCACTACGATGACATTGGGCAGCGGTGACGCCTTATGCGCCTCAGACAAAGCCGGAATGTTAAAGGTCGGCAGCTGCGGTGCTGCCGTCTCGGCACGAACCGAGCTGGCATAGCCGGTCAGGATCATGCTGAGAAGCGCCGCTATGAGGAGAGGAACAAATATTTTCTTCGCTGTATTCGGATTGCTTCTTATGGTCATAATCGTACTCCTCCCCTAAATTATTGCGTGACCGCTGCTGGTTCAGGCGTTGCTGTTGCTGCAGGCACTGTCGGTGCAATGGTTGGTTCTACTGCAGCAGTCGGAAGCTCAGCTTCAGGAGAGGGGGCCTGGGTTGCAGCAGGCTCCGTTACAACCGGCTCGGTCACGACAGGATTAACTAGCGGCTCCTCGACAGAAGTTTTCAGCACGGTGTTCTCATCAACCGAAATCTCAACATCTTGTGTACCGAAGGTCGTGAACCAGCTTCTAATCGTACCAATATCATTTGTAAAAGCGAGCGAAAGCAATAGCATCATGCGAGCATGGGCTGCATTCAGATTGTCGCCGCCAATAACATTGCCGCTGCCGCTGTCATAAATAGAGCCTGAGCCCGTTCTTGTCGTCGATACGAAGACTACGCCTTTATCCTTAATGGCTGCCGTCCGAGCCGCGCTTTGCTTAGACGAAATACCGCCTGCACCTGTCCCTGCCGTTACGATTCCTTTAGCGCCATCCTCCACCAATCCGCGAATGCTTCCGCCGCCAGCCTCTTGGTAGCCATAAATAATGTCTACGATTGGAAGGCTGTCCTTGGAGATCGTTTTAAGATCAAATGGCGATGCCCAGCTCTTCATGCCTGCTTTGCTCGCTCGCGCAGGTGCCCGGTAAATACGAACGGCAGGATCATCTACATATCCAAGCGCGCCAAACATTGGAGCATCAAATGTGTCGTTGCGGTGTGCGTTCGTTTTTGTAACCTCACGTGCCGCAAAAATGACATCGTTCAGCATAACAACGGTGCCAAACCATTTTGTTTTGCCGCTGCCAGCCACTTTAATCGCTTGATAAAGATTGGCAGGACCGTCCGTTCCGATTACATCCCAAGGTCTCATAGCGCCCGTTACGACGACCGGCTTCTCACTGCGGACCGTCAGATCAAGGAAGTAAGCAATTTCCTCCATCGTATCGGTACCTGTCGTTACGACAGCACTGTCATAGATCTCAAGCGCAGCATCAACAGCTAGCGAGAGATCGTAAAGCTCTTTAATGCTGTAGCCGCCTGACCCCTTATTTCCAAATTGGAAGGTGGAGACATCGGCTATTTTATCTTTTTTAGGAAGCTGAGCTACTAAATCTGCCATTAAATAAGTGCCAGCCGCATAGTTTTGAAAGTTTGTAGGATCATCATTTCTCGCTTTGCCAGCAAGCGTACCCCCAGTTGCAACAACGATAACATTAGGAAGGCTCGATGCCTTATGCTCGGATGAAAGAACCGGAATATCAAATTTCGGAAGCTGCGGCGCTTCCTCAGCTCGAACAAAGTCCGTTCTTGTCAGCACCCCAACCATTGCTGCTAGCAGCGATAGGACTAATAGAGGAATAAGAACCTTTTTTGCCAACTCACTTCTTACCATTTGCGTCATGTTATTTATCCTCCAATGTTATAAATTTCTCTCTTTCTATTTCAACAGTCTATTTTATGTTAGATAACTTAACAAACACAAAAACGGCTAATAAAGCGCATTCATCAAACTTTTACTGCTTATATCTACTTATTTTATTTAGTTTCTTACTATATTAAAGTATATATATGTTAGCTATATTAACATTTTTTACAGGTTTAATGTGAATGAAAGAAAAGTCTGATAGGTCTGCAAATAAAAAAACCGCCAGGAAACTTCGTCCTGACGGCACTTAAAATACATTTGCTGAACACTAATAAGACTTACTTTAAGACTTGTTTGAGATTTGATATACAAAATCAACAACACCTGTTTTGTTTCTGTTATATTAATCAATTGTTCTTACAAAGATCATACCAAATATTCTGTATAAAAAGCATCCTATCCTAACACCACTAAAATTAAATATTAATTCATTTAAATCTACGGTTCTATAGGTAATTTTATTAATAAGAGATACTAGCTTCCTCGCCGTTAACAATTAAAAGACCTGTCAATACTGGAAATTAAAAGACCAGTAGAGGACGAGGTGTTTTCATATGTTTACGGCCAATATTAGTAATGAAATACTTGAGCGAT
>NZ_JBXCIW010000015.1:0-146382 GCF_056786335.1 Paenibacillus sp. Y280 | reverse complement strand
ACCCCAAGGGTGCATGTGGAGATCCACTGTGCGATCATATCCAATTTCCACAGTTTTGGAACCAAACGATCCTAAGCTCTGTTCCCGCCTACGTCCTTACAGAAAATGATGTAGAGTATACATTCTCCACCACTACCACACAAGGTGTCAATGTTGTAATACTGAGAATAAGCGAGAAAACGGGAGAAAACATTACTTTATAGTGGGAGGGCTAAGATGAATGAACAAATGGAGCTTAGCGGCTTGGAAGTTACAGGGGAAATCCGAAATGTTGCATATGGGGAAATTCTAACCTCTGAAGCATTAGCTTTCGTCAAGAAGCTGGAGAAGCAATTCGGACCCACGCGCAGCGAACTTCTTAATCTTAGGAAAAAAAGGCAGAAGGACATTGACGAAGGTCAACTGCCGGATTTCTTGGAAGAAACATCGGAAGTGCGGAATGGCGATTGGCGTGTATCAAGTACTCCGAAGGAACTGCAAGATCGCAGAGTCGAGATTACGGGGCCAGCGGGAGACCGGAAAATGGTAATAAACGCCTTGAATTCCGGAGCTAAGCTTTACATGTCTGATTTTGAGGATGCGAACTCACCTACCTGGTCGAATACGATTGACGGGCAGATAAATCTTAGAGATGCGGTAAATGGCACGATTGAATACGTGAGCCCTGATGGGAAACGCTATGCTCTCAATAAGGAACCGGCCATATTAAAGGTCCGTCCTCGCGGCTGGCACATGGTGGAGAACCATGTAACCATTAATGGAAATCCTATTTCCGCAAGCCTATTCGATTTTGGATTGTTTTTCTTTCACAATGCCGCGACATTAATCCGTAAAGGAAGCAGTCCATATTTCTATCTTCCCAAAATCGAAAGTTACCGGGAAGCGCGGCTGTGGAATGATGTATTTACGTTTGCGCAGCAGGAACTGGGGATTGACCAAGGGTCGATTAAAGTTACAGTATTGATCGAAACGATTCTTGCCGCATTCGAAATGGATGAAATCATTTATGAGCTTCGCGAGCATATTGTCGGATTGAACTGCGGACGCTGGGACTATATTTTCAGCTATATCAAGAAGCTAAGGAATCAACCGGATGTCATATTGCCCAATCGCAGTATGATTACGATGACATCTCCTTTTATGAGGGCATATTCTTTGCTAGCAATAAAAACCTGCCACAAACGCAATATCCATTGCATTGGGGGCATGGCAGCTCAGATTCCTATCAAGAATAACCCGGTTGCTCATGAGGTCGCTATGGAGAAGGTGCGACAGGATAAGCTTAGGGAAGTGACAGACGGGCATGACGGAACTTGGGTCGCCCATCCAGGACTTGTGCCCGTAGCAATGGAAGTGTTCAATACCTGGATGCCTAAGGCTAATCAGGTCGAGAAGCAGCTGGATCAGCTGCAGATTACTTCCGAAAGCTTATTGGAAATCCCAGTAGGTGAGATAACCGAAGAGGGAGTAAGAATGAACGCATCCGTTGGCGTTCAATATCTTGAAGCTTGGTTAAGAGGATTGGGTGCTGTTCCGATCCATCACTTGATGGAGGATGTTGCGACCGCAGAAATATCAAGGGCTCAGCTTTGGCAATGGATTCATCACCCAGGTGGCATTCTAGCGGATGGGCGCAAGGTTACGGCGGAGATGTTTGAAGAAATCTTGCAAGAGGAATTGGAGAAAATCAAAAGCGAGATCGGTATTGACCTCTATACGGAACGTAAATATGGAATAGCCAGTTCGATTTTCAAAGAGATGACGATATGCGACACCTTCGAAGATTTCCTCACTAATCCCGGTTATGCCTCTCTGCTATCAGTAGAAGCATGATCGAAAGTTGAAAATGATAAAGCTTCCAACTGCTCTATCCTGTATGGGATAAGAACGGGATGGAAGCTTTATCTATTTATCCCTTTGTTATTTTGATTCTCCTTCATATATAATAATGGAATACAGGGCGGAGATGAGGTGGGAGCAATCGCGGATTTGGACGAGTTTTCGACGAAGCATGAACAAATCATTCAATATATCCAAGGTCTCGAGGTGGGCTCGCGGATTTCCGTCCGCAAGATCGCACTTACGCTGGAAGTCAGCGAGGGTACAGCTTACCGGGCTATCAAGGATGCGGAAAATCGCGGAATCGTTAGCACGAACGGGCGTGCGGGCACGACCAGAATCGAGAAGAAACAGAGTCAGAGACAGAGCATCGATAAATTAACGTTCGAAGAGATCACGAGACTTGTCGATGGAACTGTGCTTGGCGGGGCGGCTGGCTTGCATAAGGAATTAAATAAATTCGTGATCGGCGCCATGCAGTTGGAAGCGATGATCCGCTATATCGAACAAGGTAATTTGCTAATCGTCGGCAACCGAAACAAAGCGCACTCCAGCGCCTTGACGCTAGGGGCCGGGGTGCTTATTACCGGTGGTTTCGATACGACAGCCGAAGTTAAAGAGCTTGCAGATCAGCTTGAATTGCCTGTCATAAGCTGCACTTATGATACCTTTACGGTCGCTAATTTGATTAACCGTGCGATTTATGAGCGAATGATCAAGAAGCAAATTATTCTTGTTGGGGATATTCTTCGCAAGGACGTAAAAGTTGTATTCATGAGCGGCAGCGAAAGCGTTGATAAATTAGTGAAAAAAATCGAAGAAACGAAACATAACCGTTTTCCCGTTGTGGACGACAAGCATAAACCGATCGGCATGATTACGAACAAGGACGTCATCGGGGCTCCCGGTGGTCAGAAGCTGGCCGAGTTGATGACGAGCAATCCCATTACAGTTACGGTCAATACGTCCATCGCTTCGGTAAGCCATACTATGGTATGGGAAGGAATAGAGCTCATTCCGGTCATCGACGAGATTGGGAAGCTAATCGGTGTCATCAGCCGGAAAGATGTGCTTAAAGCGATGCAATATGTTCAGATGCAGCCGCAATATGGTGAAACCTTCGAGGATCAAATATGGTCAGTCTTCGAAGAATCGAGAACTGACAATGGCGATTTGCGCTTCCGTGGCAGGGTTACCGCCCAAATGATCAACCAAGTCGGATACATATCGGAAGGAATGATGGGCAGCTTAGTTACGCAGTCTGTCAACCGAACCATGAAAGAGCATCGAAAAGGGGATTTGCTCATCGACAGCACCTCTACTTATTACCTTGCGACTGTCGAGATTGACAGCATTGTGGAAATCATACCTACCGTCATCGAGCTTACCCGCAGGTTTTGTAAAATCGAAGTCGGTATGTTCACCGGATCAAAGATGGTTGTAAAATCAATCGTTACGGCACGCTGGCTTGGCCAATAATGGCGTTTAAGAAGGACTTTCAGTTCAAGCTGAAGGTCTTTTTTTATGTTCACTCATAATGATTAAAAATTCTATAATTGTAATAAACTTGATAATAAATAGATATAGTTGGAATCGAAAGAAAAATATCCAATTTTAATAAAGGTAAAAATATACATTGTTATAGTAATAAACAATAATCAGTAGAAAAGAGCGCTTACATCGTAGTTATGTGACATTATATTTAGTTCTTATAATAAGTATGATTTGCATAGAAACATATTTTTTTCAAAGAAAGGGGATTCCTAATGACGAGAAGGAAAAAGAAAGTATTAAGTTTGGTCTTGTTTTTCTCGATGTTGTTAACAACTTTTTCCACAGCTATTGGACCTGCTTTATCCGTTCATGCTGAAGAAGCACCCGTTCAAAAAAACATTGTTTCATTTGCTGTAGCTGATCAAATTGGCAATTCTATTATTGATGTGAGCGCACATACTGTACATTTTAAAATGCCTTTTGGCACTGACTTGACAACGCTTACACCTACAATCGCGGTTTCATCTGGCGCAACGATTTCCCCTGCCTCAGGCGAGGCTAAAGATTTTACATCACCTGTTACCTACACGGTAACGAGCGACAGTGAACCGGACAGCCCTCAGATCTGGACTGTAACGGGTTCGCTAGCCGAAAAAAGGATTACGCTTGATTCCTCAAATGCGCTTCTAAAAAGCAATTTTGACTGGGCAATCGGTCAAGCGCTTGAGTTTGTCCAAACGGGCAAGAGCGGACCGGTCAACGTGAACAAAACGGGTGGTCAACCAGGTCCGTTTTCCTATATCCCATCTTATTGGGCGGGATATAAACATCGCACTGCGTTCTATAGCAGAGACTTTGTCCATCAAGCGCCAGGAGGACATATGCTGGGGCTTGACAATGAAAACTTCAGCATGTTCAAAACCTTTGCTAAAGGGGCAACGGCAGCTAGAAAATGGTACACCCTTTGGGCGTATAACTTTGACGGCTCCAACTATACGATTGACTACAAAAGCGACACGAACTTTGTACGCGAGGTACCGATCCAATTCGAGTTGGTAGAGAAGGCATATAAGCAATACTTGTGGACAGGAAATGACGCATACATCAATGATCCTGACATGTGGAATTTCTACACGAAGGTCTTAACGGATTATATTACGCTGCATGATACGAACGGCAATGGCGTTGCTGAGGGCACAGGCGGCGGGATATTTGCTGGTGCAGCAAGCTATAACGAGAGAAGCGGAGAACCGATTATCGAAGCGGGCGATGCGATCGGATCACAGTATCAAGCATTGCTGGCTTATGCGAACATGCTGAAGGCAAAAGGCTTGAATGCCGAATCAACGGCAGCCTTCGCTAGAGCGCAGGACCTTAAAAATTATTTCAACAATGAGTGGAGCGTTAAGAACGGCGACAAAACAGGCAACTATGTCAGAGCATTGAATGCTGACAAAGTAACGAGATATACCGATTTCGGCAAAGAGAACAGCTGGTTTATGCCAATGAAGCTCATTACCGAGCCAGGTCAAAGAAACAGCAATTACCTCGATTATATTTCGAGCCAAATCGGCAACGGTTTGATCTATGCAACACCGACTACGAAGGCGACACTGGATAAACCTAATTCTCCTGCGAACGTCGAGGCATATAGCTATTTGCCAGATACTTTCTATCCGTATAACCGGGTAAACGAAGGTTGGAAATGGTTGAAATTCCTTATGGAAACAAGACCGAACAGACATGAGCAATTTGCTTCAGGTACGCTGACAAACGGCGAGTATCCGGAAATTTCGTATACCCTAATCGGCAACATTGTTGAAGGGTTGATGGGCATTGAGCCTAATGCGCCGCAGCATTCGGTTGTAACCGCGCCAAGGCTTGCGAGCGAAGTTCCCGATGTCAAAGTAGATTTCCTGCAAATGGGACAAAATGATATTAGCGTATCTCATACTGGTAACACCAAAACAGAATTTAAAAATAGATCCGGTTCACAACCGCTTACGTGGGAAGCGCGTTTCTATGGCAACTATCCTACGATTAACGTGAATGGAACTGATCAACCCGCACTTCATAAAACAGTGAACGGCGAAAAGGTAACCTACATCACGACATCGGTTGCGGTTGGTGCAACTTCTCTAGCAGAGGTCAGCACATCTGGTGCAGCAGAAAAGGCAGAAGCGCCTGTCAGCGACAAGCCATCAGGCATGTTCGATAAAACGATTAAAGTAGCGTTGTCAACTTCAACTCCAGATGCAAAAATCTATTACACATTGGACGGGAAAACGCCAACAAGAAACTCAAATCTTTATACTGGCCCGTTCGTCATTCAAAAAACAGCTACTATGAAGCTGTTTACCGCCAGTGAAAATCTGTTGGACAGCGACGTCGCTTCTTATGAGTATACGATTAACGCACCAATTGTGGATAAACCGACTCCGAATAAAGAGCCGGGCACGCACAGCAATTTTTTATCGATTGAATTAAGCACGGCTACAGCTGGTGCGGACATTTATTACACGGTTGACGGCACGACGCCGACTAGAAACAGCAGCAAATATGTAAATCCTATCGCAATTACAAAAACAACGACCGTAAAAGCGATTGCGTACAAGGATGAGTGGGTAGATAGTGACGTAGTGACCTTAGCGTATGCAATAGTGTTGCCAAAGGCGAATACACCAACAGCTAACAAGGCAGCGGGACGCTACGATCAGGCGATCCAGGTTTCTCTTGATTCTGGAACAGAAGGCGCCTCGATCTATTACACAACAAACGGCGATACGCCGACGAAAGACAGTACGCTTTATACAGGACCAATTAACATTGCTCAATCGACAACGATAAAGGCTATTGCTGTGAAGGAAATGTACTCGAACAGCGATGTCGCATCCTTTGCTTATCGCATCGTCACAGGTCCTTTGCCAGAACCGGCAAGCGCACCTGCCTATCTTTCCGACTTGAACTGGGTAAGTGCAACGACCGGCTGGGCAGGGCATCCACCGCTGAAGGATCATGGCATTAACAGCGCTACAACGCCGATTAAGGTCAATGGCGTAACTTATGCGAAAGGGATCGGAGTCAATGCAACTTCAATTATTAAATATAACATTGGCGGCGGATACGGTATTTTTAAAGCTGTAATCGGTATTGACGACGTCCAAAATAAGAAGGGCACAGCTACTACCCTTTGGTTTGAAGTGTTGGGGGATGGATTCTCTCTTTATAAGAGCCCGACAATGAACACGGTGAACGGTCCAGCGGCAGGCATTCCAATTGAATTGGACATCGTAGGTGTAAACGAGCTTACACTTATTGTCAACGATGCAGGCACACCTACAAATAACCCTTCGAACAGCGATCACGGTGACTGGGCTGATGCTCGAATCATCCCGCGTGTTGTTCCGGTAACAGGTGTGACGGTTAGCGAGACAGCTCTCAGCCTAACGACGGGAGATAAGTCAACGCTGGCTGCGACAGTCGCACCTGCGAATGCGTCGAATGCTGGCATAGAGTGGAGCACTAGCGACTCGGCTGTTGCAACAGTAAGCAGTGCGGGAGAAGTCTCCGCTGAAGCACCTGGTACAGCAACCATAACAGTTACAACGCTGGATGGCGGCTTCAAGGCAACGACAGCTATCACGGTAAAAGCACCTCATGTAGCGGTAACGGGTGTGAACGTAAGCAAGACAGAACTCAGCTTAACGAAGGGCGAAAAGTCTCAGCTGCAAGCAGAAATCCTACCTGCGAATGCGACGAATCATGACGTAGAATGGAGCAGCAGCAGTTCTGCAGTTGCAACGGTAAGCAGCGAAGGAGAAGTTACCGCAATAGCTCCGGGCAAGGCGACCATAACGGTGACAACGAAAGAAGGCGGGTTCAAGGCAACGACGACTGTTACGGTACATGCTAGACAAGTAACAACAGTAGATTTAAATGGAAACATCACGGTGCATATAGATACTGATGCAGCCGGCAAAGCTAGTGTAGTTTTAAGTGCTGATGATATGAATACTGCTGCGGCAAAAACGACGAATAAATTAATCAATATCACGATTAAACCAGATGCAGGCACCAAGGAGGTCGCAGTCCTCGCCCCTGTTGCGGGTCTGAAGCAGAATACAGGCTTGGTTATAAATACGGGTTCAGCGAATACGTTTATTCCTTCCGACATGCTGGTCAATAAAAATGGTACGGATGCAGCTGTTCTAGAGCTTTCTGTGAAGCAGGTTGACAAAGACATGCTGCCGCCTGCGACACAAGCTATAATCGGACAAAACACAGCATTGGATTTTAATCTCGTACTAGATGGCAATGCAGTAAGTGATTTTGGAGGCAGAAGCTTAGAAATTAATCTGCCTTACACCTTGAAAATAGGTGAAGATCCAAATAAAATTGTCGTTTATTTTATCAATAACGAAGGCAAGCTGGAAATCGTAAAGAATAGCAGTTACAATTCATCAACAAGCAATGTCCATTTTTCAGTCAAGCAACTCGGCAAATATGCAATTGTACCAGTTAATTAAACAGTGTTGCAGTTGTACGTTAGGTTTCTCTATCTAAGGCAGTAGAAAAAAAAGGCATTCAAGAAAGACTTTCAATTCGGAAATCGAATTGAGAGTCTTTTTTTGATTAAGGCTGCCATCGTAATCTTAAGTAGAACAAGCGCTCCTGTTTATTTTTCTAAAAAAAGGGCATTCTAATAAAATGGGGAACAAGTGTTCCGTTTCATTGGGAGGTGCTGACGATATGTTGGAGATTATTGAGGATATTGAAGCGAAGATCAAAGTGCTTCAATCACAAATTGAAAACAGAAAAAGCTGTGAGAGGTTTAATTTCAGTCCTGAATCAGATAATCAATACAAGCTGCTAGTATTAATGATCGAGCTGGAAAAGTGGGAAGATTCGTTAAAGCTGCTGCTTCATTATCAAAATAAAAGAGGATTCCCTGTTAAAAGGAAAAGCAAAGATTTTGAAAAAATGATACAGCTTCAAATTAGAGATATGCCTGGTTCAATCAGGAGAGAGACATGCTCTTTAATGATTGAATATATGAAGCAGCTGGAATGGAAAATTGAAAATAGCGATGGGTTTCTGTTGGACGATGTTGGAAATTGAGAATATAAGTTCAACAGCTTTATCAAATTTAAGCACATAGACATGTAGGTACTTTCCACTCGTTTAGGATATAATTGGGAAATGAGTTCATGTACTAATTACATTCATAAAGATAGAGAGGGCAGGTGCCGGCATGAAATTTAATGAATATCGTTATGAGCGTCCTGATGTTAAGGAGTTGGAGCAAAAGATCAGAGTGCTGCTGGAATCGTTTAATGCAGCTGACAGCTATGAGAAGCAGGATGAGGTTATGGCTGCATTTAATAAGCTTCGAAGCGAATTTGATACGCAGCAGCAAATTGCGAGCATACGCCACTCCATTGATACGAACGATGAGTTTTATAAAGCGGAGCAGGACTTTTTTGACGAGAACGGGCCGATCGTACAGGAATACTTAACTGATTATTACCACTCGCTCGTGCATTCAAAGTTCAGGACTCAATTGGAAAATAAGTGGGGTCGCCAGCTTTTTCAGCTGGCAGAGCTGGCGCTTAAGATTTTTAGCCCAGAGGTTATTGAGGACCTGCAGCGGGAAAACAAGCTGACGACGGAATACGACAAGCTGATTGCATCGGCAAAAATTATGTTCGAGGGCGAGGAGCGGACGCTTTCACAGCTCGCGCCATTCCAGCAGTCAACGGATCGCGATATGCGAAGACGCGCTACGGAAGCGTCATCGGGCTTCATGGCCGAGAACGAGGAAACGTTTGACCGCATCTATGATGATCTAGTTAAGGTGCGGACAAAGATTGCAAGGAAGCTTGGCTTCAGCAACTACGTCGAGCTTGGCTATGCAAGAATGTCACGAACCGACTACACGGCCGAGATGGTAGCGAATTTCCGGAAACAAGTGCTGGAGGGAATTGTGCCGATCGCATCGAAGCTGAGGGAGCGCCAGCAAGCAAGAATCGGTGTGGATCAGCTATTGTACTACGACGAGAATTTCAGCTTTAAATCAGGAAATGCGACGCCTAAGGGAGATCCGGAATGGATCGTGAGCAATGGCGCGAAGATGTATGAACAATTATCTCCGGAGACGGATGAATTTTTCCGCTTCATGCAGGATAACGATCTGATGGATCTCGTCAGCAAGAAGGGCAAGCAAAGCGGAGGATACTGTACCTATATTAGCGAATACAAAGCTCCATATATTTTTTCCAACTTTAATGGGACATCAGGCGACATCGACGTTCTAACCCATGAAGCGGGCCACGCCTTCCAGGTATATGAGAGCAGGAATTTTGAGGTTCCGGAATACAGTTTTCCTACTTATGAGGCTTGTGAGATTCATTCCATGAGCATGGAGTTTTTCACTTGGCCGTGGATGAACCTCTTCTTCGAGGAGGATGCGGATAAATACCGCTTTGACCATTTAGCAAGCGGCTTGATTTTCCTTCCATACGGCGTCACGGTGGATGAATTCCAGCATTATATTTATGAGAACCCGGATGCGACACCAGCCGAGCGTAAAGAGGCATGGCGGGAAATTGAGCGCAAATATTTGCCTCACCGCAATTATGCGGATAATCAATATCTGGAGCAGGGCGGCTTCTGGCATAAGCAGGGGCATATCTTCCGCACGCCATTTTATTATATTGATTACACGCTGGCTCAGATCTGTGCCTTTCAGTTCTGGAAACAGATGCATGAGGATCGTACTGCGGCATGGGCAGATTATGTGAAGCTTTGCTGCCTTGGCGGAAGTTTGTCCTTTACGGAGCTGGTGAGAGTAGCTGGGCTGAAATCTCCGTTCGAGGACGGCTGCGTTTCCTCGGTCATCGGCAGCATCGAGAGCTGGCTGGACAGTGTTGACGATATGGCTCTTTAAAATAAGGGAATAAAGCATGCGGAAAGGCACAATTTGATGCCGATTTTCATACCGTTTACATGTAAAAGCAGCCATTTCGGCTGCTTTTTTTAATGAAATCAAACAAAAGGAAAACGATATTTAACTCGAAAAAAAGGGAATATCGGCTATGATAGAAATCTCTTAAGCAGTAATTTCAAAATGAACCTTTTAATTGAAAAAAATATAACGAAAAGGGGGATAAGGAAGCTCGTATTAAATCAATCGAAGCGGAGGTTATTTATTGTGAGTTATCGTAAAACGTTGACTAAATGTAAGTCTGCATTTATCGTCGTTGTTTCTTTTGCTGTCGTATTTGGAGGTGTTTTCACAGACACCATTCTAGGAGATACGGAAGTACACGCATCAGACAGCAAGTATAACAACGAGAAAGTAACGGGTGTATTGGGCTGGCACGCGACCCCGTACAGCAGAAACTTTACCGAACCGCTCATGAAAGCAAATACCGACTGGATCGCTGATCAGTTTAAGCAGTACGGCTATGAATATATATGCTTGGACGGATGGGTTGGAGATGCGACCACCCGCAACGAGAATGGTTACCTTACGACTTACAACAACTGGGAGCATGGCTGGAAATATTGGGCGGATTACGTGCATTCCAAAGGGCTGAAGCTGGGAATCTATTATAATCCTTCGTGGCTTCATCAGGATTTTGTCCAAGATGACAGCTTGAAGGTTGTTGGCACGAATATTCCATTGCAAAATATCGTAATTAAAGATGCGAAATATATGCATCAAACCAGGTATATGGTAAATCCGGAAGCAGAGGGCTCTAAGGAATACGTACAGGGGATGATTAAATATTTTATAAGTCAAGGCGTGGATCTGCTTAAGATTGACTTTTTGAGATATTATGAGAACGCTTACGGACACGCTGCGGTAAAGCAATTATATGCATGGATTCGTGAAGCGGCTGGCGACGAGCTTATTTTATATTATGCCAACACCAACAACGTCAATCATGCCGAGGATGAAATGACGACGGCGAATCTGCTGAGAGCGAGCGAGGATTGGAGGACGGATGCGGCAAGTCCAGGCTTATGGTACCACACCAGCAATCGAAGCAAGGGCGTAACGAAAACGGATACTTGGCCGCCAGCCTACAATCTGTTTGATGGGTTTATTTCTTTCTCCGATTTGTCTGGACGAGGGAAAGTTGCTATTGACGGAGATTACACCGTTCTTAGCACGGGCGGCAATGCGAGCACCGACGCAGAGAAGAAAACAAGAATCAGTTTGCTTGCGATGGCGGGCAGCAGCATAAATATTGGCGATAAATATAATGAAATCGGAAAAAATGGATACTACTACACGAATTGGGAAATTCTAGATTTGAATAAGCGCGGATTTTACGCACAGCCATTATCTACGGACAATACAAATCCACTTAGCCAAATATGGAAAGGCAAGCTGCCTGACGGCACTTGGGTTGTCGCATTATTTAACCGTGAGGATACCCCACAGACAAGAGCTATCGATTTTAATGCTGATTTGGGCTTAACGGGCGAATATCTAGTGAGCGACATGTGGTCTCACGCTAAGCTAGGCACGATGTCATCCTATAGTGAGAGCATCGCGCCCCGCAGTACCCGGCTATTGAAAATATCAAAGCTAATCATGGAGCCATATGGAGCTCATTTCTCAGGTACGCAGACGGTTGCCCTGTCAACGTATGATCCGCAAGCGGAAATCCGTTACACGACAGACGGCAGTGAGCCTACCGCTAGCTCCGCTCTCTATAACGGACCTTTTTCTGTTGACCAAACGACGACAGTTCGTGCCAAAATGATAAGCGGCGACGGCCAAGGCTATGATGCAGAAGCTCTGTTTGTCAAAACAAGCACAGACCCGATTGAAGATGTTGCTGCATTACTATCGACGCTCGCGGCGCCAGCGCTGGGCGACACAAAGATTTTATTGCCTGAGCTTCCTGGCGGCTACAGCGTAACCATTTTGAGCTCAAGCGCTGAGCATGTGATCAGCAAGGATGGCGCGATCACCCCGCCTGCAACGGATCAAACGGTAAGTCTCATACTTCAAATCAAGAGGGATTCCGATGGCGTCACCAAAGAGAGTTCACCCATTCAAGTGAAGGTGCCAGGCACTAACAGCGGTCCTGTTGATCCAGAGCCTATTGAAAGCATCATTTATGCAGCTTCGACACTTCCATTTGCGGTTAATGAAGGCGGCCCGTCCACGGGCAAAGCATCAGGCGGCAACTCAGGCTCAGGGCAATATTTTCAGACTACATCTTCCCCGGCTGTAAACGATTGGGTAGAACTAACGTTGGATGTGAAGGAGGCTGGCAAATATAAGGTTGAATTCAGTTACAAAACGAATAAAAATAGAGGGATTTCCCAGCTATATGTTGATGGCGTACCACAGGGCCCGCCAGTAGATCAGTATAAGGCTACGCAGGAGTTCCCGGTTGCAAATCTTGGCGGGATCAACCTCACAGCGGCGGGCAATCATAAATTCAGATTCGTAGTAACGGGCAGAAATGCCGAAAGCACAGCTAATAATCTCACTTTCGATTATATTAAGCTAACCAAATTGAAAGCGGATGGAGATCTTGATCTTCATGCGATTGTGAGCGGAATTACTTCGATCCCTGCTCCAGCGAAGGATGCTGCGAAGCTGACGCTGCCAACTGTACCGGACGGCTATACGATCTCAATTCAACAATCGTTGAATTCGTCAGTCATTCATTCAAATGGAACGATCACTCCTCCAGATACGGATACGACTGTTCATCTCGTGTTGGAAGTGACCAGAATCTCGGATGGCTTGTCGGCTGCAACGAATGAAATACCTGTTCTAGTACCAGCCAAGTCATCTGGCGTTGTAAAAAGCGCTAACACAGATATTCAATTGAAGGGCCCGCATCCTTATCTGGCAGCCGTAGATTTATCGAAGCATACGCTTTCTGTACTAAACGGCGCAAAGGCAGCGGATATTTTGGGTCATTTCGAATCGACCGATGGCTCTGTCCAGTCTTTAGTCGTTATGAGCACAGGCGGCAGCCGAGAGCCTAAAAAACCGGTTCAGAAAAAACCTGGCGCATCGCTTGCTTCCGGGGATAAAGTTATCGTCACAGCGGAAGACGGTTTGACATCCCAAAGCTATACGATTGCAGTTAGCATTCCTAAAAAGACGGATTTGCCTTACCAAGTGGAGGTAATTGCTGAAGATCTTCATATTCCATGGGCGTTTGACATGGCGCCGGATAAAACGCTCTATTTTACGGAACGAAATGGCAAAGTACGATTAATGCGCAATGACGTTTTGGCAGCACAGCCTGTTATTGATCTATCCGCTCATTTATTCCTTAAAGGAGAAAGCGGATTGCTTGGAATCGTGCTTGATCCAAATTTTGAAACGAATCGATACATGTATGTCTACCAGTCTTATATTAAGTCGGGCACAATTGCCGCTAACCGTGTATTGCGCTTGATCGTATCTGCAGATGGCAATACGGCTGCGATTGACAAAACGCTGCTGGACAATATTCCAGCTACGGCAGCTACCGGAAACGGCAATCATAGCGGCGGACGAATGAAGATAGGTCCTGACGGTTATTTGTATGTGACTACGGGTGAAACCTATGTTTCCTCCAAAGCGCAGGACTTGAATGATTTAGGCGGCAAAATTTTGCGACTGAAGCTGGATGGAAGCGTGCCAGCGGATAATCCGTTTGTTGGTCTTCCAACCGCTAATCCATACGTCTACAGCTATGGACATCGAAATCCGCAAGGACTGGCTTGGCAGCCTGGAACGGATGCGTTGTTCAGCTCCGAGCATGGCGATGCAGGTCATGAAGAAATTAATCGAATTGTGCCAGGGGGCAATTATGGTTGGCCGATTATAGAAGGAGATTTGGAAATGGTTGTGGATGGAGTAACGCTCACTACCCCGATTTTCCATACCGGCACCGACCGATTAGCACCTTCTGGCATTGCGTTTATCAAGCATGGACCGTGGTCAGGCAAACTGATGGTCACGAATTTAAGAGGATCGCAATTGATGCTGATGTCCTTTGAAGATGGAAGAATAATTACAGAGGCGTATTTCAATAAAGAGTATGGACGGATTAGAGATGTGTTCGAGGATGCAGCGGGCAACATTTATATTTCATCAAGCAACCATTCGACGCCGAATAAAGATCGCGTTGTGAAGCTTACGCCTACCGTTGCTGCACAGACAGCGGAGGAAATTGCAGCGACGATTACAACGATTGCTGCACCTGCGAAAGACGCTGCACGTATAACGCTGCCGCAAGTACCGGATGGATATTCGGTGTCGATAAAGACTTCGAGCGAACCAGCTGTTGTTAAGACAGACGGTACGATCATGCCGCCTAGCAATCAAACAGCTTTGACACTCATACTCGAAGTGACTAGAACGTCCGACGGAACGAAAGCGAGCACTGGTCCAATAGAAATCATTGTGCCAGCCAAGAGCAATCAAGGCTCAGACAACTCGAACAACACAGGAAATAACAACGTGCCAACAAGTCCCGACAGCGGAAACAAAGCATCGTACACCGTCAAATTGCAGGAGCTGAACAAGCCGGCAGTAGACGGCAAGGTTGCCATTAAGGCAGCGAATGATGTGAAACAAATCGTATTGCCTTTCAACGCTGGCGACTTGCTTGCCACCCATGCGCTCGCTATTTCGAATGACAACCTATCCATTGAGATACCGGCAGAAGTGTTGAAGCAGCTGCAAACGCTCGCTTCAGCGACTGATATGAAGGATGGCACTATCGTACTAGATTTCAATCCGCTAACGGCGACGGAGGCAGACCGAATTATAGCAGCAGGAGAATCGTCAAGCCAAGCTCAGCTTAAGCTTTCCAGCGAAGTATATGAGCTCAGCTTGGCAGTCGTGGCGAAGGACGGAAAGTCCTCTCATTTAGCTCAATTCAATCAGCCGATAACGATTCGATTGAAAGTAGACAGCTCTTTGAACCAGAGCCTGGCAGGCATATATTACCTCGCCGACAACGGTACGCTTGAATATATCGGAGGGCAATACATGGGCGGAGAGATGGTCGCTGCTGTTTCGCATTTCAGCAAATATGCCGTGCTGGAGTTTAAGAAGACATTTGCAGATTTGCCATCGACGCACTGGGCATTGCAGCCGATTCAAGAGCTGACGGCCAAGCACATTGTGAAAGGAACGAGCGCAACGGCCTTTGAACCAGATCGTGCCATTACCCGTGCGGAGTTTACGGTACTGCTCGTGAATGCGTTAAAGCTATCGTCATCGGCGGAAATCAAGTTCGCGGATGTAAAAGCAAATGATTGGTATGCGGAGGCAATAGCGATTGCGGTGAAAGCCGGAATCGTATCGGGCAAGAGCGAATCTCTCTTTCATCCGATGGATAACATTACCCGTGAAGAAATGGTCACGATGTTAATCAGAGCTTATGAAGTGATGAGCGGCAAGAAGATTGACACTTATATGGAATCGAAGTTTAGCGATGCAAGTGAGGTTTCATCGTGGGCAGTAAATTACGTGAACGCAGCGGGAGAATTAGACTTGGTCAAAGGACGCCGTGCAGGGGAGTTCATGCCAAAAGGAATAACTACGCGCGCGGAAGCGGCACAGATCATCTATAATTTGCTCAAGAAGTAATGATGTTTTTAAGGAGCTGTCTCAAAAGGTTATCGACCTTTAAAGACAGCTTTTTTATCTGCGAGCAGTCCGTCAAACGGGCAAATGGGCGCTCCGCAGCGGAAATGAGGGTGTCCCAAAAAGCCATAGGCTTTAGGGGCACCCTTTTTTAATAGTGAGTGAAGCATTAACGTCTTGCTTTATAGATGGCAGGCGTAGTATTGGTTCTCGGAAGTTACTTCAAAACCAACGCTTCGGTATAGAATTAATGCACGCTTATTTTCGGTGACGACTCCTAATCGGATGTGGGTGCGTTGTTCTTCCAACAATATACTTACAGCCTTCGAAAGAACCTCACGCCCCATTCCTTTTCCTTGATAGGTAGGGAGTATGCAAAAATCATGAATAACGGCAGTCGATGGATTGATGTGATTGATTCGGATGATGCCGACATTCACGCTATTCATCAAGGCGATATAGGTCACTCGAGAAGGCTCATTCGTACGGGTAAAATATTCGCGTGTCCATTCCTCTGAATCGCCAAAGGATTGAGATGAGCACTGCACCATTGATTTGTTCAAAATGTTTGCATTGTTGCTCTAGTATAACGATTGCATCGATTTGTTCCTTAGAATCATATTTCATAGCTATTAATTCATATTTTGGCATAGTTGCAGCACCCTCAATGGTGAAGGAAAACACGCAGTTTATGGACCAGTAGGCGCTATCCTTCTAGAATGGGTCCGGTTGTATAATTTTTCATTATTATCGCCTCCAATTAATCTAATAAAGACTATAACATAAAACGGGGGAGCCGTATGATAAAATAATGGTTATTTTAGACCCGGATCATATAAAATAGAGAGTAATTATACTGTGTTTAAGGAGCCATCCATTGAAAAGAAAAACGATAAAAATAGCAAAGATAAGCATAATGATCATTGCTTTGCTCGTTGCTGCCGGATTAGTTTTTCCAACATGGACACCGCAAATTAAAGGAGCTAACAGCATAAGCTCATTAGAGCAGGTTACGATCAATGGCACGGGGCATGAGGTCATGATTAGGGGAGCAGACCAGCGCAATCCGGTTGTCATTTTTGTGCATGGAGGTCCAGGGTGCTCCGAAATTCCTTATGTGAGAAAATATCAAGATTTGCTCGAGGAAAATTTTACTATTGTGCATTATGACCAGCGAGGTAGCGGGAAATCGTATCATTTTTTGGAGGACTACTCCCATTTATCAACAGATTTGCTCGTAGATGATCTGCTCGCTCTGACAGATTATGTTGCAGATGAACTTGGACAAGAAAAAGTGCTGCTGATCGGTCATTCTTTCGGCACTTATATTGGAATGAAAGCAGCGGCTAGAGCACCTGACAAATTTGTTGCTTATATTGGTATTGGGCAGGTTGCCGATACGGTGAAAAGCGAATTGGACAGTTTGAATTATACGATCGAAAAAGCAAAAATAGCCGGCAATTTGAAAGATGCGGAGCGATTAGAGCTTCTTCGAGAGCGAGTCGAGCAAGGGGAAGCTTCTACGCCAAGAAGCATAATTCGGAAATATGGCGGAGCAGCAAGATTAATTGATGATAACATGGATTATTACACTGGCTTTCTTTTTCAACCCGAATATAATTTACTTGATGTCATTCGTTATCTAAAAGGGGTTTCGGTGTCGCAGGAGCTCTTATTGGAGGAAGAATCAAAAAACGACATTACTACCATCGTTGATAGGCTGGACATTCCTTATTATTTTGTTATGGGACAGTATGATTATATGACATCGGCAAACGCGGCAAGAGAATACTTTGAGAGGCTGGAAGCACCTCTAAAGGATTTTGTTATTTTCGAAAAATCAGCTCATTATCCGCAGTTTGAGGAAAAAGCGTTATTCGCAGAGTGGTTGAAAAAAACGTGGGATCAGCTCGACTTTTAAGCGGTTATCCTATGAAATTTACACCATTGAACAGAGCAGCGCCGGCAGCTACTCCCTTCAAATGCGGTCTTGCCATTCATTCATACCCTATGCTAGCTTTGAACCGAGCTTCTTTACTTTATTGAGCCATTTGACGCGCTGCTCTGCTGATGAAGGCTTAACAGGCCCAATTTCCGTCACGCGTACAGGCGTAATTCCGCAGAACTGCAATATATTGCGTTTCATTACATTATGGCCGGCACTCTTGTAAATCCATTTGTAGTACCAAGGCGGAGTGTCCATCGTGACAATTAAGTGAGCAGATTTGCCGCGCAGAAGCTTATCCCAAAGGCTGGAATTTTCGCGGTATTTGAAGGCGAAGCCAGGCAAAAACACGCGGTCAATAAAGCCTTTCAGGATGGCTGGCATCGCGCCCCACCAGGTTGGATAGACGAATACGAGGTGATCCGCCCAGCTTATTGATTTCTGAGCCTCTATCAGGTCTTTCTCCAGTTCTGTTCTTTGGCGATAACCAAACTTTAAGTTCAGATCAAATTGAATGTTACTCAAATCAATAGATCGAACCTCGGCATTGCTGCTCATTGCCCCTTCTATATAAGCCTCAGACAAGGCTGAGCAGAAGCTTTGTGAATCGGGGTGTCCGGTAATGACGACAATTTTTGATTTCATATCGATATTCCTCCTCTATTCAATGCCACTCTTTCAGTTGATCGCTGACCATCGTAGTTGTTTGCGATATAATATAGTGGTGTTTGATTACAATTAGCTTAATACGATTTCAAATCGATATAAATGATCAATGACGCAAAAAATGTTGCTGATTCGCGCAAAGGAGGATTGCTGCTTGAAGAGTCATGGTGTGGCCATCTCGATGGTATATCCGATTATGAAGACAATCGTTCACAAAGGATATGATACAGAGCAATATTGCAGCTATGCTTCGTTTGATGCTAGTCTTCTGCAAGATGTGGAAGCGCGTATTTCGGGAGATGAATTGGTACGATTAACGATCGCAGCTGCACATTACACGCAAGACGATCATTTTGGTTTGCACCAAGGTGAAAATATGGAGTTCGGAGATTTGGGCATTCTCGGTTATGTAATGATGCATTCCAGCACGATTGTTGAATCGCTAGCCGCATACCAGCGGTATAATGTGATTTTGTCCAGTGGATTCAATCTAGATTGGGAAGTGCAGGGAGACGATGTCCTTATTCGGCTGTTTTTACAGCATACCGAGCAGATGTCTCGTCATTGTATGGAGGATATGGCGAGCTCCGTGTACCGGTTAATTTGCAGGCTCAGCAACCGGCGTATTTTGCTCGAAGAGATTCAGTTTGCGCATGACGCTCCAACAGATACGAGTCCCTACATGTCGGTGTTTGGGAGAGTTCCCTTATTTGGCGGTAAAGAGAATGTTCTGCGCATGAGCAAGGATGTGCTGTCCTATTCTGTTATGTATTCCGATGCCAAGCTGCTGGGTGTATTCGAGGCGATTGCGCAGGAAGCCAAGGACGAGCTGATGCCGGCAAGCGAGTTTTCAGAGCAGGTTGTACAATGGATGAAAAAATGTATTCCATCCTTTTTCCCGGCATTGCAGCAAACGGCTGAATCCTTCGGAATAAGCACGCGAACGCTTCAAAATAAATTGAAGGAAGAAAACACGACATACAATGATCTTTCTATTCGCGTACGCAAGGAACTGGCAATGGGCTACTTAAGGAAATGGGAATATTCAGTTGGTGAGATTGCCTACGTCATGCACTTTTCAGAGCCAAGCGCGTTTCAGAGCGCATTTAAGAAGTGGACGGGGCTTACGCCAGGGCAGTACAGGACAAAAATAATGAATGAGCAAGCAGCTAACACAGTCTGATAAAGGCTGTGTTTTTATTTGATAGCATTATCGCTGATTTATCAAAACAAGGCTATCTGAAGAATGTCAGGCTGGATGCAGCAACACATTTGCTGTCAGGTGCACTAAATGAGGCAGCGCTCTGGCTGGTGCAAATAGCGAATGCAGCTGATGCTGCCGCAGCGATGGAAGACTGTCTACAGACGCTTCGCAAGCTGCTCGATGGTATTAAATAAACCAGCCCACGGCATTACGCGCTCTGAATTTCCGCGTTTTAATGTTCGTGGGCGTGGAGTCCGCTGCTAAGTTATTAATACCTTACATCTTGAATTTTTCAACTAAAATTTGCAATTCCTCAGCCATTTGTGTTAGTGCGATGCTGGAAGATGAAATTTCTTGCATGGAGGCGAGCTGCTCTTCTGTTGCAGCAGACACATTTTCGGTCCCGGATGCAGTCGTTTGTGAAAGCTTTGAAATTCCTTCAAAGGCTTGAACGACTTGCTCTGTTCCGGAGGCAATTTGCTGAGAAGCCTCCGAAACCTCTAGCACCTGATGGTTAACCTCATCTACAAAAAGCTCAATTTCAGAAAATAAGCTTCCCGCGGCCTGCACGACTTCCATTCCCATATTGACTTCTTTTGTCGCCACTTGCATAGAGGACTGAGCCAATACGATTTTATCTCGAACAGCATGAATCAGAGCAGAGATTTGTTCCGTAGATTGTGAAGATTGTTCAGCAAGCTTCTTTACTTCTCCGGCTACGACAGCAAAGCCGCGTCCATGTTCTCCCGATCTGGCTGCCTCGATAGCTGCGTTAAGCGAGAGCAAATTCGTTTGTTGAGCAATTTGCGTGATGACAGCGGTGATTTGGCTAATTTCTTGAGAAGTATCCTCCAGTTGAGTGATTACGTGGGCCAAACCATCGACTGAACCGCTGATGGAATTCATTTGCTTCACAGCCGTTTGAATGGCTAGTCCACCTTCGGCTGATTTCTCCGAAGCTTTTGTTGTCGTTTCGGAAACAGAATGTGCATGAGAAGCAATTTGTTGTATTTTCTCTGAAACATCATGAACCGTTCGAGCGCTTTCACCGACTGAATGCACTTGAAGATTGGCACCATCCGCTATATTTTCAGAGATGCTCGCAATATGTTCGGAGGCATTGGTGGATTGCTCTGCGCTCGCCGACAGCTGCTCCGCAGAAGCAGCCAATTGACTCGAGGAATGACTTACCTCAACTAATAAGGATCGGAGAGAATCTATCATTATGTTTACGGATTTGGCAAGCAAGCCTACCTCATCCTTGGAATTGATATTCGATTTTTCCCGTAGATCGCCATCCGCTACCTTTGCCACAATGGCCAATATTTTATTAAGTGGTTTTGTGATCGATTGGGCGATAACGATCCCCATTAATACACTTATTAGAAAAGCAACAACAACTACAATGATCGTCATATTGCGTGCCTTGGAATAGTCAGTTTCAGATTCCGCGTCTTGTTTAGTAGCGAGCACTACTTTGATATTGATAAGCTTGTCCAATGTCTCCTCTGTTTGATACCCTAGTGAAGCCATTTGAGGAAGAAAAGCTAGGAATGCCGACCGGTCATTCTGATAGGCAAGTTGAATCGCATTATCAAATAGTATTACGTATTGGTCCAATTGGGCCTCAAACGTTTTTAACAGTTCCACCTCTGATGGAGTATGATTAATAACTCGATAGTCATCTAAAAGTGTAATGATATCATGTTTTAATACAGGAATCTTTTCAGCTAATTTATCTTTGTTTTCCTTCGTTGACGCATTGCTAATATCTCGGACCACAACTCTTAACTTTTGGAAGTTGGTTCCCGTCATGTTCAAGCTTTTAATTGAAATTAGATAATTGTCATATATTTCGTTTAAGTTTTTCTTCATTTCGTTTAAATGATGTAAGGAGTAGAATCCAACACCGGCTAAAATAATGGAAATTAATAGAAAAGCTGTGAGCAATTTTACCGCTGTGTTTAAATTCATGATCCATTTCATCCATTTTTCCACCTTATTTTTTATTTAGTAATTGTGGATCTTACATCAAGGTGAAATCGATTGCTTCGAAAAAAGACAATTGATTATCTGGATAATAATTACCATAAATTACTAGTTGTTATATGTAGAATATTATCACATTTTGTCGAATAATACTCTAAATTTATTGTTAAAAAATAATCTCGAACGTACGAGCATCCAACCATAGTTCTCCTAAAAAAAAAATCACATTTTAATTTTATACAAAAGGCTGCCTTCGTTTTCTCCATTGTTTTATGCTGCTCGGAAACAATGCGGGTGGACCGCTTAGTTGGACATGAAGCAATGGTTAGGAAAATGTCGTTATATTAGATGTTGATTTTGTTAAACTTGCGGCTTAAACTTTAATTGGTATTGCTGCTAGCAGTCGTGAGAAACATGCTATTTTTCCAATTTACTTTTTTTGAGCTTCTAGTTTTACAGGTTTGGTCTGCTCGGTTAGCTATGTAATTGGAGGGAATAATTCATGGAAAATCCGATTTATAATAGGCTGCTTCCAGCACCAAAAAATGGCGGCTTCCATATGGACGATTATTATATTTGGTGCGGTTCTGCCATTCAAGGGGAAGATGGCAAATACCATTTGTTTGCATCGAGATGGCGCAAAGATCTTGGTTTTGGCGCGCAATGGTTGTTTAATTGTGAAATTGTAAGAGCAGTGAGTGACAAACCGGAAGGTCCCTATCAGTTTGAAGAGGTCATATTCGAGCCTCGGGATCGTTCCTATTTTGATGCGCTGAATCAGCATAACCCCTCTATTAAATTTTGGAATGGTACGTATTATCTTTATTATTTCGGTACGACTTACGGCGGGCCTATCCCGTCACCGGGTGAGGATATATCCTCTGGCCGTGCGCTTGAAGTTTGGAATCGCAAAAGGATTGGACTCGCTACCAGCAATTCCATTTATGGACCTTGGAAGCGAATCGACACACCTCTTTTGGAGCCAAGGACGCCAGGCCACTGGGACTGTACCATTACAACCAATCCCTCGGCTGCTATTTTGCCGGATGGAACGACTTATATGATATACAAATCTCGTGAATATGTTAACGCGACGCTTCAGCTCGGCATTGCGAAAGCGCCTCATCCGGCAGGACCGTTCGAGCGGTTGAGTGATTTGCCGATTTTCCGTTTTGACAATGTGGATTTCCACGTGGAGGACCCATACCTTTGGTATGCGGATGGACTGTTTCATGTGCTGATGAAGGATGACTATAAGAATGACAGCGGCGGCCTTACGGGAGAGTGGGGCGCAGGCGTGTATGCTGCAAGCGAGGATTGTATTCATTGGAACCTGCATCCGAATCCTTTGTCCTATACGCGCAGCGTGACATGGGATGACGGGACAACAAGCCTGCAGTGCAATCTTGAGCGTCCTAATCTCTTATTCCACGATGGAAAGCCGACGCATCTGTTTCTAGCTACCGGAAAGGGCGAGAGTCCTTGGGAATTTGAAGGCGTAACATGGAACATGGTTATTCCGTTAAAATAAATAAAGATGCCGCTGTGAACATGCAGCTTATTAATATAAACGGCTTCCGATAAATAATCGGAGGCCGTTTATATTGAAAAAATCAGCTACGGGATTGGCGATGCGGTCATCGGTATCAATCCTGTTATAGATACAACGGAGAACATTAAATCGCTGCTGCATGCCACGCAGGAAGTCATTGACTACTGGTCGATTGACTGTGGATGCAGGGGATGCCGGTCGTTTTGTATATTAAAGTGGAGGTTAGAAAATGGACAGAGAGCAGCGATTAATTATGTTTGAAGGTCTGGCACGGCATACACCAGCGCGTATCGATGTCGGAAGAACCGGAACGCGGCCTTTAACGAAAGAGCTGTTAAAGCTGCGATTGGATCATGCGCATGCGGTTGATTCGGTATATGGTGAGGTTAATGCTGCCACCTTGGATGAATTTAATTTATTATTAGTTGACACGAGGTTTCCTGTTGAGGCAGGGCACATATCGGTTCGATCTTAAGAAAAATGATTGAGCAGCAAATTAGCGGCGTTAATCTCATTATTTAATATTTTCTGCCAAGATGGAAGAATAGCCATCCGAGTTCCGAGCAGGATTAACGGGAAATTCTCCAGTTATTTCAAGCGATTTTGGACGGAAATGAGTGATAGATGGAGCTTTTCCTGTTACTTCAAATTGGAAGGAAAGGTTACTGGGCTGCGATCTGCTATAGCTGACAAAAAGCGGTCCGCGATAAGGTTGAACTCGCTTGGCGCATCTGCGTTAGCACAGTGACCTGCCCCAGGCATGATCACCAATTGGGAATGTAATTCTAATTCATGCAGTTCCCTTGCGGCATCTTGAATAAGTTTGAGATCATGTTCTCCAACGACGATCAAGAGCGGGTAAGGCATCGGAGTATCTTTTTTGATAAAAAAAGCATTCATCCCAGCCATAGCGGAAAAAGATTTTCGAGTAAAATGCTGCGCTCCTTTGGCAAATACGGCGCGGCCTTGCTCACTGTGGCAGGATACTACGGATAAATAAGATCTAAATTTTTTCATCGAAAATAATACATACATGATCCATTTTAACCCTTCGCTTCGCTGCTTCTTCAATACCTGCTCATTCGCCTTATGTATCGAATAACCTCCCGCGATGATGACTGACTTTATCTGTTCCGGATAACGATCAGCAAACGCCTGCGCGACAAGTGATCCCATGGAGACACTTAAAATATGACAGTCAACAATGTCGTTTTCCAACAAAAGCTGGTTTATGATTTCAGGCATATCCTTAAGGGTGACTTTAGTTCCGCTAACTTGATTTTCCCCGTGTCCAGGCATATCTAGAACGATTACTTGATAACTCTTCTGAAAATATTCCGTTTGCGCATCAAAAATGTGATGGTCCGTAAATGCCGGATGCAGCATCAGGATCGATTCTTTTTCCTTATCTCCTGCGATGTAGTAAGTGAATTGTGCGTTTCTGAACGCCAGCCTTCTAAAAGTTTTATCGCTCTTCATTATCGTCCGCCTCCAGTTCAGTCATCAGCTCTTTAAACCATGCCAGCATGCTTCGGTGATAAAAGAGGCCAAGATCCAACGTTTTAAGCTGGAATCTGAACGTCTCTTTAAGATGTTCCGGCACGGCTTTCTGACTGGATTCCCTTTGGGCAGTCTCGAATTCTTGAATGGCGAATTCAAGCTGCAAGGCGACAGCCTTTGCAAGTGCAAGACGATTCGAAGGAGATAGATGTCCTAAGAAAAACAATTTTGTGGGTACGTCCTGCTCCAAACGATTTGGGGCAATGGAAGACAGCATCCAGTCCATAAAATATTGCCTGCCCAGCGGATTTATCGAATAAATCTTTTTTCTTCTTCCATTTTCAACGGCTTCCTGGAGATCGACATGCCCGTTGCTCTCCAGCTTCTTTAAAGCGGCTTGAATGCTTCCAAGGCTGGCGCTATATAAGGGAGATACTTTTTGCTGCAGCGCGTTTTTTATATCATATTGTGTTAAATGGCGAATCATAAGAAGACCCAGTATTACAAACTCCAATGCAATTGCCTCCTTCGCTAAAATCACATTTTGATCATAACATACCTATTAGGTATATGTGAAGGGGGTTGCAGAGAAACAGCAATTGGAGCATCATTTACGAATGAACAGGTCTATCGAGCAAGGATAGCGTCATGGCAACAGAATTGTCCGCAAATGCTCGGTCGGGTTTAGATTTCATTAGCACAGTCAAACCGATAAGAGATACAACAAGCATCTGTGCTAATGCAGCTGCATTCGTAGCAGAATCAAGCTCCCCCGATCGCATTCCCCGTTCAATCGCTTCTTGGAATAGGACTGCTAAATACATCTGATGTTCCCTAGTAACAATTTCAAATTTGGCATCATGAGGAGCAAGCTCTACCATCGTATTGATACAAAAGCATCCCCGGTTCAGCTTTTCATCGTATTCATTTGCTACCAAGCCTTCAAAATAGAAACGAAAAGCTTCTTTGACTGACATGCCTTTTTGCAGTTGAGCTCTGACGTTGGAGGAATGCTGCTGCGTATACTTTCGAAGGGCAGCTTCAAAAAGCTCCTTTTTGTCACCAAAAGCAGCGTAAATGCTTGGACGCTGAATGCCCATTGTGGCTGTTAGATCGCTTAATGAGGTTGCCTCGTATCCCTTTTCCCAAAACAATTGCATCGCTGCTTCTAAAACCTTCTGCTCATCAAACTCACGAAGTCTTGCCATTGTGATTCCTTCTTTCCATAACGATCAGTATGATATTATTTTATGATTTCGGCAGTTATCTGTCAAACTTATTGACAATAGAGGAATGCTGTTATATATTTCTCGCTATAATAACGTACCGATTGGTAAATAATTATTTGGTGTATTGGAGTGAATTCGCCTGAACCCCACGAGGAGAGGAATGTGTGAGTATGGAGAAGGTTCAAGCGAAGAAGCGGGCCGATGTAAGGGAAGCAAACGGAATAGCAAGGGAAACGGTACTTGGACAGCATGGCTTGGACGATTCTGCGCCTTCTCTTTCACGGCTCGTGACGCTGCTGTTTGCTGTCGCAAGCGGGCTGTCCGTAGCGAATATCTATTACGCGCAGCCGCTGCTGGATAGGATAGCAAGCGAGTTTGGCATTAATCATGCTGCCGTAGGCATGATCATTACAATCACGCAAATTTGTTATGCGTTAGGGCTTTTCTTATTGGTGCCGCTTGGCGACCTTCTGGATCGGCGCAAGCTGGTTGTCAGTTTGCTGCTCCTTTCGGTATTTGCGCTGTTAACGGTCGGCATCGCGCCTACGAAAATCATTCTGTTTGCAGGCATGGCGGTGATTGGTTTGTTTGCTGTGGTCGTTCAGGTGCTGGTGTCGTTTGCGGCGACGCTGGCTAAGCCGGCAGATCGCGGGCGGACGATCGGTTTCGTAACGAGCGGTGTGGTGATCGGAATACTGCTGGCACGTACCTTCGCCGGTGCTTTGACCGACTTCGCCGGATGGCGAATGGTTTATGTAGTTTCGGCAGCCTTGACCTTGTTTATGGCTATTGCTATGTTTCGGGTGCTGCCGCGCCGAGAGAGGATTAAGGCCACGATAACTTATCCGCAGCTGCTGCGCTCGGTATTTATGCTGTTTGTTCAAGAACCGGTGCTGCGCATTCGCGCTGTAATCGCTTTGCTTATTTTCACGGCGTTCAGTACATTATGGACTTCGCTTGTGCTGCCGTTAAGCGCACCGGAGCTATCGCTTTCACATACCGTTATCGGTTCCTTTGGGCTTGCCGGTGCTGCGGGCGCATTAGCGGCAGCGCGGGCAGGGCAGCTTGCGGATCAAGGACTAGGTCAGCGAACAACCGGAATCGCTTTAGTTATATTGATCGGATCATGGCTGCCGATCAGCTTTACCGAGCACTCCTTGTGGGCATTAATAGCCGGAGTCATTGCGTTGGACTTCGCGGTGCAAGCCGTTCACGTTACGAACCAGAGTATGATTTTGAGCGTTCGACCTGATGCGCGAAGTCGACTTACAGCGGGCTACATGATTTTTTATTCCATCGGCAGCGCTGTCGGCTCGATTGCTTCGACGCTAGTCTACGCTCAAGCGGGCTGGATTGGCGTATGCATCCTGGGTGCCTCAGTCAGCATATTGGCATTGCTCTTTTGGGCGTTTACCCGGCATTTGACGGAAAGGACTAGAAGAGAAAAGTAGAAGTGGGCAACAAAAATTATTTACTTGGCAGGCGATGATGAAACTGGAAAGCTTTGGCTTATTTTTTATGCTACTATAGTGCTTAAGATTAGCTATGCAGAAGGAGCTGAAATGGTCTGTGACAACGAATAATCAAGCATCCAAAAAAGCTGAATTGGATTCAGCGGCACAATTGGAGAAGGGACATCAACAGGTTGTTGAATTTTTGAACAAGCTGGAACATCCGCTCAAGCAGGAGATCGAAGAGGTTCGGACAATCATTTTAAGCACCAATAAGAGGTTAAATGAACACATCAAATGGAATGCTCCGAGCTTTCAATTCCAAAATGAAGATAGGTTGACGTTTAACCTGCAAGGGAAAGGATTTTTTCGGCTTATATTTCATTCAGGTGCAAAGGTGAAGGACAATGCCGTTAAGCGTCAATCGTTCGATGATGCGACAGGGCTATTGGAATGGGTCGCGGATGATCGGGCATTCGTGAAATTTACAGATATGGAAGATGTACAAGCTAAGAAGGATAAGCTCGTTGAAGTGATTGCGATGTGGCTAGACCATTCCAGCACTTAGTAAATCTATTAAATATAAAGCAATCTAGAAGAAATGAAGGCAGTTTGGTTATGCTAAAATGAAGGACAAGGACGTACAATATCAACTTTTATTCATGTAGAGGAGCAATTGCGATGCCAAAAGAATTTTGGTTAAGTCTTCCGGTTAAAAACCTTAATCAGTCAAGAGCGTTTTTCAGCGAGCTTGGGTTTACCTTTCATCCGCGTCATTTCAACAGCGACGACATGGCAGGCTTGGTTATCGGTGAAGCGAAGGTTATGGTCATGCTTGTTCCGGACGCCACCTTCAAAAGATTTACAAACCATGAAATTGCAGATACTGCGCAAGTAACCGAGGTTTTGCTTTCCATTGATGCGCAGAGCAAGGAAGAAGTAGATGAGCTAATTGAAAAGGCGGTTAAGGCGGGCGGAACAGCTTACAGTAAGCCGAAAGAGCAAGATGGCTGGATGTACGGAGCCGGCTTCGTCGATTTGGATGGCCATCGGTGGAATGTTCTGTATATGGATATGAGCAAGATGCCAAAGGCGTAGAAGAAGTATCCAAGGCTTATTAAGCGGCGTGGCTCTTGAGTGTAGTTCTGACCGTGCAGATAAAGCGAACAAAGGGAAAGACCGGCAACGAGTCAACAGGCTCGTTGCCGGTCTTTCTTCATTACGAATAAGGGACTACTTCAATAACCAAAGCGCAGGAACATTTGGAGGCTCCCAGCTTACAATCGAAGTATGCGACTGACGACATTCATACAAGGAACCATTGTACGTAACGAGTGCTCCAGTTGTATAGGCCGTATTAGGTGCCCATGCAGGTGCTGAGGAAGCGGCTGCGGTTGTGCCATTTACAGTGCTTGCAGCGGATTGATTGCCTGCAGCATCGATTGCATGCACTTTGAATGTATAAGTAGTGCTTGCGCTAAGTCCTGTTACCGTATAGGAGGTTGCAGTGCCGGCAACGGTTGCTACCAGCGTTGTGCCGCGATAAATTTTGTAGCCGGTTACGCCCACATTGTCTGTTGAAGCGTTCCACATCAGCATTAAGCTCGATGAGGTCGGTGCTCCCATTACATGCAGTCCGCCAGGCGCAGTAGGCGCTTGCGTGTCGTTTCCGACAGGAGCATTCGTCGTGACGGAAATAGAGTTGCTTGCGCTTGATGCATTGCCAGCAGCATCTATCGCTTTGACATTGAAAGTGTAGGCTGTGTTTGCCGTTAATCCAGTAACATTATAGGAGAGCGTCGTACCGGACACCGTTCCCACTAAGGAAGTGCCTCTGTAAACGCGGTAGCCGGTAACACCCACATTATCCGAGGAAGCGTTCCATGCCAAGGATACGCTGGTGGATGTTTTGGCAGGCGACGTTAGGGAAGAAGGCGCAGTAGGCGCTTGCGTATCACCGGGATTGCTTCCACTGAAATTAACATCAATCACATTGTAGAAGGCGTTTGCAGTGTCGGCAATTTCCCATACAGCTAGAATGACCTGATAGCCGGTGCGGGCAGGCACGTTGCAAGTATTCGAATAGGAGAAAGGCGGTTGACCGCTGTAGTTAACCGAGCAGAATGGCGTTAAATCAAAGGAATCGCGCGTGAGAGCAACATTTGGATTCCAGTTTTGCTTCGTAATATAATATTTCCAGCTTGTTGTTGAATGATTGGCGGTAAGCTTCCAAGTAAATGTATGTTGACCGGAGGAAATGTTCACTTTCGACCAGCGTGTAGCCGATTGCTCGTCAAGCTTCGGGAAAGCTCCGTTTGCGCTCGCGATCTTACCGTCTGCAGGTCCCGCAGCAGGGAAGCCTTTAGGCGCTTCTAGACTTTGAGGTTCATAGACAATCGTTCCACAATCTGTGTTTTGACCTGATTTACAGAGGGCGGCGCGACTGGCAGGACCTTCAACGTAGCCATGGGCAAAGAGCAGTTGCGAGAAAAGCGTCATTCCAAGTGCGGTAATAATCATAATACTCAAGTAAGTGCGAAAACTTTTCACCTTAAAATGGGATAAACGAATGGTTGACAATGAATTAACCTCCTTCAAATTGGGTATTGCCGAAATGTATAAGCGCTTAAACAAATCGCGAATATACATGTCGAAAAACAATGCCGTTGATGGGGGAACAAAGCCTCCTTTCATATGGGAGCTGTATATATAAACTCATAATGAGTTCATATCAGAATCGGAAATAGAAGTTGAACGCTATGAAATGGTCTTTTGGCGAAGCCGTGTGATTTACCGGTAGGAACATTCTCGGAGGGGGGATATATTTGTCATTGGAACTGCGACTGAAATCAGTGTACTACACTTTTTTAATAATTATGAGAGTATTTTGGATTATTTTATCAAAATCATGATTTATGACATCATTAACAAGAAAAAAATGGTCATAAATAGTAGTCAATTGTGCGCAGCCACTAGCTTTTTGAATGAAAATTGATTTGCGAGCTGCAAGGTTTGTTGTATGGATACTAATATATGCAATAGGTCTTCTTTATCATATTAAACAAAAAAGCCCTTCTGCAGTACGCCAGACATCACGATAGCAATCTGATTCAGCTTAAGACAGATAAAGAAAGCATCGAAAGGAAGCTTTTTCATCAAGGCATCAATCGGCAAAAAATAATAGTATTTTTTTATCCCTTGACCCCGAATAGCCGCATATTTTTACCCCTGTTTCTAGAGATATTAACCCCTTATTTTACCAAATGACCCATTGAAATGAACTAAACTATCCCATAAAATTTTAGTAGCAGCAAGAAGCGGCATATACAAAATAACACTATTTTAAGGGGGATTAACAAAAATGTTTAAAAGTACAAAATGGTTTCTGTCTCTAGCACTCATCTGCGTATTGATTTTGTCAGCATGCGGCAATAACGGTAACAATAAGGCTGGCAGCAGCAATAAGCCAAGCGCGGCGCCAGAAGGCGAAGCGACGAAAGCGCCAGAGGCAGAAAAAGTTAAGCTTCGCGTATTCTCCACATTCGGTGGTACGGACCCTGGTAAAGTAGCTTTTGAGAAGGTTCTGAAAGAATTTACGGATGCAAATCCTAACATTACGGTTGAAAATGATATCATGTCTGCGAATGACGACGGTTTCAGAACAAAAGTGAACACGGATATGAACAGCGGCAACGAGCCGGATCTATTATTCTACTTCATCGGCAAAGATGCTGAAGGCTTTGTAAACGCTGGCAAAACCGTGCCGTTGAATGACATCCTGGACGCTGATCCAGAATGGAAAGGCGGCTTTATCCCTGATGCGCTTGAGCTTGCTAAACAAGCGGACGGCAAAATCTACTCCATTCCTGTAACCGGCTTCTACGAGGGGATGTTCGTTAACAAGAAATTGTTCGAAGACAACAAAGTTGAGCTTCCTACAGATTGGGAAAAGCTGAAAACGGCTGTTAAAGTTTTTGCACAAAAAGGAATCATTCCAATCTCCGCGCCATTTGACCAATCGCACTACCTGATCGAGCATTCGATTCTGGCTGCTGCCGGTCCTGAAAGCCAAGCAAAAGGTCTAAAAGACGGAATTGATCCTAACTGGGAGCTCGGCTTGTCGGGCTTGAAAGAACTATATGACCTTGGCGGATTCCCTAAGGATGCTGCAACAATCGATCTTGGAATGGCTCAGAACTACTACTACGAAGGTCTTGCTGCCATGCTGATTGAAGGCTCGTGGGCAATTGGCGGCATGAGCGATGAGCGCAAAGCCCAAACTACGGTACTTCCGTTCCCTGCCGTTGCTGGCGGTAAAGGAAGCGGTAATGATATCGTAGGCGGATTTGGAACTGGCTTCTATCTCGCTCAAAAAACGTTCGACGATGCGAAGAAAAAAGATGCAGCTATCGCATTGTTGAAGCATGTTACTTCGAAAACGAGCATCCAGACGATCGCTCAAGCCAATGGCGGAACGCCAGCAGCTGACGTAGAAGTAACAGGTCATCCGCAAGTTGTTCTTGACGGATTTGCAATGGCTGCTAAGGCTGCTTCAATCAGCATGCCTGTAGACAGCAAAATGTCTCCTGAGACTTTCACGACGATTCGTTCATTTATTAAACCAATCGTAACGGGCGAGAAAACGCCGAAAGAAGCGCTTGAGGCTGCTAAGAAAATCGAGGATGCGAATAAGTAAGCTGAAATAATGTCGTTATGCTCCTAATGATATCCGCCGCCCCTCTACTTGCAAGGGCGGCGATATCATTTCAAGATCAAAAAAACTTACACCGTAGGTGATTGTATGAAGGGCGATAGGAAGTATATCTTTTTATTTTTGTTTCCGGCTGCGGTTTTAATGTCGATTTTTATTTATTATCCTTTTCTTAAAAGCATATATTTGAGCTTCTTTCGGACAAACGGTTTTTTTGATAAGAAGTTCGTTGCATTTGAAAACTACAAGCGGCTTTTTTCGGATGAAATGCTAGGTGCAGCAACGCTTAACACATTAGAGATTATGCTCTATGTTGTTATTTTCCAGGTAGGCATTGCATTAATATTGGCGGTTATGGTGGATAGCTTGAAGTGGGGAAAAACATTTTTCCGAACCGTGTTTTTTTTCCCAATCGTCATTTCCGGCGCAGCGATCTCTTTGATGTTCGTATTGATTTACAACTACCAGTTCGGGCTGCTTAACAGCGCTTTGGCTAAGCTAGGATTGGAAAAGATCTTGTGGCTTAGCGAGACGGGCGCTCTACGGGCAATCGCCGTTCCAACCGTATGGCATTACGTAGGCTTTTATTTCATCTTGTTCCTTACGGCGATGTCCAAGATTCCTTCGGATTTCTACGAGGCGGCGAAGATGGAAGGAATCTCCGGCATAAAGAAGACCGTTTATTTAACCATCCCGCTCATTGTCAGCGATATTAAGGTCGTCTTGATACTTGCGATTACCGGTACGCTCAAAGTATTTGATTTCATTTGGATTTTGGCGAGAGGACAGAACGGTACGGAAGTGCTAGGAACCTACATGTACAAGAAAGCACTGATTGATTTGAATTTCGGCTACGGCTCAACGGTGGCGATTTTTATCGTTGTATTTGGCGTAGTGCTGTCGGTGATTACGAATCGTTTGCTCAAAAGAGAAGAAATTACTTACTAACTGTGGAAGGGGGACCGGAAATGCAACAAATGAATGTGGAGACTCGCAAAGTGAAGAAAACGACGATGGAAAAACGTTTTGCTGCCAGCGATATTTTTGTATACCTTTGCTTGAGCTTATGGGCTCTAACGACCATATATCCTTTGCTCTGGGTCGTGAACAATTCGTTTAAAGTGTCCAGAGATGTTATGAACAACTCGTTTGGCTTTGCGTCAAAGCCCGTTATGATCAACTATGAAAATGCGTTTGATCGAATCAATATGGGTCAGAGCTATATGAACAGCTTGATTATGTCCGTAAGCGGCGTGCTGCTCGTATTAGTATTTGGCGGTTTGGCGGCATATGTAATCGCAAGATTCCGTTTTCGGGGCAGAAACGTTATTTTCTCCCTGCTTGTCGCAACGCTATTAATTCCTACGTTTGCGACTATCGTACCGGTATACGAGATACTTATCAAATGGAAACTGGTTAATACTTACTTAGGACTGATTCTTCCTCAAACCGCGGGCAATTTAGCCTTTGCTACGCTAGTTATTGCCGGATTCATGGCTACCATTCCGAAGGATTTAGAGGAAGCGGCTTTTATAGATGGATGTAATCGTTTTTCTATGTTTACGAAAATATTTTTACCTATTTCAAGACCGGTATTTGCGTCAGCCAGTATTTTCGTATTTTTATGGTCCTATAACGATTTGTTCTCCTCGTTAATTTTTGTTAACAAGGAAAATGTACGTCCGATCGTTGCTCTATTAAATGAGATTAGTTCACAATACGGAACCGATTTTGGACTTATGGCCAGCGCCGTTTCCCTTACGGTCATCCCCGTATTAATTATATACTTGTTCATTCAGCGATTTATTGAGAAAGGCCTGACCGAAGGTGCTATCAAAGGTTGATTGATCATAAGAGACGCAAAAACCCCCTGCAATGGAAGAAGCATTGCGGGGGTTTTTGTGTCTATTGTACCCTGACCGGCTACCCCACTATTTGAACTGCTCACGTATTTCTGAAGGGTAACTGCCAAAATATTGGGTGAATAGCTTGGTAAAATGGCGCGGGCTGTAATACCCGACCTGCTCGGCGATTTTCTGAATCTGCAGATTTGGCTGTGACAATAGCAGTTCTTTCGCTTTAAGCATCCGGGTTTCAATTAAATATTTGGTGAAGGTGGTTCCGTATTTTTTGTGGAAAATCGCACTTAAGTAGTTCGGGCTCATACCGACTTCCTCAGCAAGCTGGGCAATTCCGATGTCATTCATATAATGCTGGTCGACATAGGCGATTACCTTTGCGATCAAATCACCTTGCTCACGATTGGCATCAGACATCACATGAAGCATGTTTATTCCGCAAGCTTGCAGACTTGGCACCCACTCCTCCAAGCTTTCCCCAATGAGTGAGCAGGGCAGCTGACGATTCAAAAAAGCAGCAGCATGGGACCAATCGGCAGGTTTTCTTAGGACAATGCTTTTCAGGTCCTTCTCAAATGCAGTAAGCGCCTTTGCATAATTCAAATAATCATTCTGCAAATGAAGCTGGGTTACACGGGTTAGCCAATTGCCGATTTTTAAATGACCTTCAAGATTGTCGAGCTGCTTCAAATCGTCACACTGATGCAGATGTCCAGTCGGAAGCAGTGAAAGCAGAGGCGTAAAAAGGTGAAGCTGTGCAATTGTTTCCGGAATTATACCTACTTCCTCGCATATTGGCGCTTGCAGGGCATAGATAGAAAATGAATCCGAGCGTGAGTCTTTGAAGTTAAACGCCAGCTGGCGGTTGTATATGGCAAGAGGCGATTCGCCGATCCGTTCACTCTGCGGATCCCATCCTAGGAAGGAGATGGTCGAGCCTTGCGGCATTTTAATCAAGCAGCAGCGAATATCGCTGCGAGAAAGCAGCGGTTTTATGATCTGATGATGATTAAATGCGAGCTGCGGGCCGGCATCCTCCTGTGAACCATTCAACGACGCTTTCAGCAAGGTGATGGCATATCGGTAGCGTTTCATCTGCTCAGGCAGTCGCAGATTGGAATGATCCAGATCGCTCGAGCTGTGAAGCACCGACAACAGATCATATTCGAACTGTCGATTCAACCGCATCATCATTTCAGTACGCTCCGCAAGAACCAGCCGCACAGCTTGTTCCAATTCAGAGTGAGGTACGGGCTTGACTAAATAATCAGTGATGCCAAGCAGCAGTGCTTCTCTCGCATAAGCGAAATCATTAAAGCCCGATATAATAATCCATTTCGTATGCGGAGAAAGGTTTTTTCCGATTCGAATCGATTCGATCCCATTCAGCTTAGGCATACGGATATCGACAAACACAAGATCGGGCTGATGCTGCTCGATTAGTCTTAACAATTCCTCTCCATTTTTGGCTTCGCCTTTAATTTGAATAGGGAGGTCCATTTCACTAAGCATGCTCACTAAAACATGCCTAGCGAGCTTCTCATCATCTGCTAGTATAATATTCATTTGTAATGGTCCTCCTTTATGGGGATGTAAATATTAATTACGGTTCCATGGCCGATGCGGCTGTTGATAATTAGCTCGGAATCCGGATGGGCAAGCTGCAGCCGGCTTCTTACATTGGCAATGCCGATATGTTCCTTATCGATATTTGGTTTTATTTCAAAGCCTACTCCGTTATCGGAAATCTCAATGGCAAGAAGCTGCCCGCCTTTGCCAACTACCGTGCGGGCAATGATTCGTACCTCATTTGGTTTATCGTCAGGTTCAGTGCCGTGGATAATAGCATTCTCAACGAGCGGCTGCAGCAGCAGCTTCGGCAGCTTGAAGCCCGCAAGCTCATGATCATAATGAATGAATATCGTTAAATCATCCTCGAAACGCAATTGCTGCAGCTCTAAATATTGGGATAGGAACGCAAATTCTCTCTCCACGGTAGACAATGCATGATCCCGCAATATATAGCGAAGCATGCCGCTTAAGGAAAAAATCGCATTCTCTAGTTTCTTGTTATCTCCATTTCTGTTCAAGGCTATAAAACCATTGAGCGTATTATATAGAAAGTGAGGCTGAATCTGCGCCTGCAAAGCTTGGTATTCGGCATCTCTCTGCGCGAGTACTGCTTTGTACTGCAAGTTGATGAGTTCATTGATCTGAGAGATCATGCTGTTTAGTGCGCCTCCCAATTGCGCAATCTCATCTCTGCCTTTGCTTTCATAGCGCATCTTCATATTGCCTCGCTTGACTTCCATCATGACGTGGTACATTCGTTTGAACGGTTCAACAATCCATCGCGACAAGTATAAGAAGAGAAGAAACGTTACGAGCAAGCCGCCGAAGGATAGCAAAACCCCTGTCTCGTAAATCCAGCTTGTTTTTTCATTGATCTGCGATTTGTCGAGTAAAGCGACGATGCTCCAGCCTGCTGAATCGATCTTATTGTAAACGGCTGCATATTCAGCTTGTCCGTCTTTAATGGATTCCGGCTTCATTTTCATTTGCTGCACGATTTTGGCTGATAAAGGCTGATTGGCATAAATGATTTGATTGTTCTCATCCAGGATGGCAACGCTGGAGCTGACATTAAAATGAATGTTGGCCGTAATTTTGCGAAGCACGCTTGTTGCCGCGTCAGACATTATAACGCCAAGCGGTTGACCGGACTCCGGATCTTTGAGGAGCCGCGCGACAGAAAACACTTGGGCTGGCGAATCACTGTTCAAATAGGCTTGATGATGCGAATTGATAAAAGCTGCTTTTCCGTTGGCAGCTTCCGCTTTTTTGTACCAGTCTTCTTCCTCGAATGGATAATCATGTATGAGCTTCAACGTATGATCGCGTGAATTCAAGTAAGCTTGTCCTGTAATAGGTATGACAATTGTACTAATAATATCTTCTCTCGTGTTGCTGAAGAAAGTAGAAAGCGTACTCGTCAGAGCACGGTCGGTTTGCAGTCGAACATAGTCATTGGCCGTGTCATACTGATTGCCTGCTTTGATTTTTAGCGCCTGAATAACATTGTCGTTTAAATAAGGAGAGGCGGTTAACCTCTCCAAATCGTCGAAATAGGTTTCAATATTCTCTGCTACAGCCGCCAGCGTATTCGCTGTAAGCTGCTGCGTATCCTTCGTTAGCAGGCCTTGGAAATAGTAGGGCAGGACAAAGGCCAGCACTATAAATGGAGCTACGATGCTGAGCGAATAGATGAGCGTTAATTTAAAGCGCAGCGTATGAACACCGTTCAACTGCAGCCCCTCCTTTAATGTGATTGGTTGCCAACTCTCATGCATAGCATATGAAATCGCATTCAAGAATGTCAACCAACTTGTAGACGTTTTCAAAATTTGGTGTAGAAATCAGCGCAAACTTCGTAGAACTTTAGCATATGGACGTGTCACATTTGCATGCTATCATGTAAGCGTAGTCAACAAGACAACAAACATTGAGGGGATTGAGAGAGATGACGATGAAGCACACGAAAAGATTGATGTTTTTGACGCTGGTCCTGGTATTCCTGCTGTCGGCCTGCAGCTCACAAGGTTCAAAGGAAAATGAAAGCGCTACTAATGGTGGCAATGCGAACAATTCTAGCACTAACACAGAGAAGCCAGTAACGATTACAGCATCAACGAACGTAGTAGGCGAGCAAGCGGCATTGATTCAAGAGCTGACTGAAAAGTTTATGACTGAAAACCCGAATATTAAAGTTGAGCTTACTGCTCCAGGCAGTGAATACGAGAACATTATGAAGCTGAAAATGGCTTCGAATGAGCTTCCGGATGTTTTCTCGACACATGGCTGGTCACAAATTCGTTACGGCGATTACTTGGCTGACTTGAAGGATGAGGAATGGGTAAGCCGTTTGCAAGAGGCAATCAAGCCTGCGGTAATTGATGCAAGCGGTAAAGTGTATGCGCTGCCGATGGATCAAGACAAATCCGGTATGGCGTATAACGCTGATGTACTTGAGAAGTATGGCATTGAAATTCCAAAGACATATGACGAGCTAATGGCTGCTGCTGAAAAGATCAAAACGGAAAGCAAAGGCGAAGTTGTTCCCTTCCATATCGGTGGTGCGGACAGCTGGACGCTTGGGCAATTTTTCAACTACTTTGCTACACCACTCTTCATTAGCCCATCAGAAAATGATTCTGCATCGTTTGTAGATGGCACATTTGATTGGAAGAAATGGGATCAGCTTGCACAGATGTTCTTGGATCTGAAAACAAAAGGCTACTTGAACACAAACGTTCTTACAGCGAAATACAGCGATGATGCTCAGGCGCTTGCTGAAGGCAAAACAGCATTCGAGTTTTACGGTTCGTACATTATTGAAGAAGCTAAGAAGCTAAACCCTGAATTCAAAGGCGGATTTATGCCGGTTCCTACTATTAAAGAGGGTGACACTGCAACATTTGCAGGTGGAGAAAAAACAACATTCGGCGTTTGGAAGGATTCCGCGAATATTGATGCAGCTAAGAAGTACGTAGCATTCTTTGCACAACCGGAAAATATCGCAGCAATGGCTAAATCGTCTGCGCTTCCTCCAGGTCTTAGCGGTGTTGAAGTTGATGCAGGTGACCTGACAGCCTTCTATGAAAAATATAATGATACACGCATCATTCCTTACTTCGACCGCGTATTCCTGCCGAGCGGAATGTGGGATGTAATGTGCAAAAACGGTGCCGATCTGTTGGCAGGCGGCATTAAAGTGGAAGACTTCTCTAAAAACATGCAGCAGGAATTTGAGCGTCTGAGAGCAGTAAGCAAATAATTTTAATAACAAGCGATAACAAAAGAACAACTTAGAAAACGGCAGACGAAGATAGCGGCGGCCGAATGCGGCTAATCACGCATGCGGCCGCGGCTCATTTTTGAAAAAAAAAAAAAGCCGTACATGAGGAAGGAGGTTTGGAGATGCCAGCTGGAAAAATTGTCGTCAAGTCGACAGATCAAGTGATTTACAATACAAATAAACGGAAATCGAGTCGTTTCGAAAAGCTGTTTCGTTTTCCAGGCCTATTGAATTTGATGTATGTACCCGCTTTGATTTTGTTCTCCATCTTTATTTTCTATCCGCTTATCAGAGGCTTTCAAGTATCCTTCTATAACTGGAACGGATTTTCGCAAAATATGATCTGGGTCGGCTTTGAGAAATACAAAATGATGATATCTGACCAAAAAGTGATAACGACTTTCAAAAATACATTGATTTACGGTCTTGGCAGCACATTGCTTCAAAACTTGTTTGGTCTGGCCTATGCGCTGTTTCTTGATCAGAAGATCCGGGCTAAGGCATTAATCCGTACCGTTGTGTATCTTCCGGTTATTATTAGCCCGCTTATTATGGGTTACATCTGGTATTTCATCTTTCAGTATAACAATGGAGCTTTAAATGATATTACGGCATTGTTCGGAATGGCGCCAAAGGATTGGCTCTCTAATGGGCCGATGGCTGTATGGATTATTACATTCGTAAATACTTATCAATACATGGGTATTGCCATGATTATCTATTTGGCTGGATTACAGTCAATTCCCAAGGATTATTACGAAGCGGCTGAAATCGACGGTGCTCGTTGGTTTGCCCGGTTTAAAAATATTACGATTCCATTGCTAATGCCTGCGATTACGGTTAATATCGTGGTCAATATAATCGGCGGCCTGAAGCTGTTTGATGTCATCATTGCGATGACTAACGGTGGTCCCGGCTACGCTTCCATGTCACTTTCTACGATGATGTACAATTTAATGTTTGCAAGACAGGACGCAGGCTATGCATCCGCATTAGGTATTGTCATGTTCTTAATGATTTGCGTCATTAGCTTGACGGCACTGTGGCTGCTTCGCAGGAAGGAGGTTCAGGCATGAGCAAAGTGACGAAATACATCGCTGCATTTTTAATCGTAATCGTTCATATTGTTCCTTTCTACTTACTGGTCAACATGGCCTTTAAGCCAATGAAGGATTTAAGCTCAAAATGGGTTCCATCGTCCAACATCAATTTTAGCAACTTCGTTGATGCCTGGAAGCACGCTGGATTAGATAAAGCGCTTATGAATAATATTATTATTACCGTTTGCACCATTGTACTTGGAATCTTAATCGGGTCGATGGCATCCTATCCATTGTCGCGCTTCAAGACTAAAGTGAATCAGGTTGTGTATATGCTTTGTGTGTCCTGCTTGGTCGTACCGGCGCTTACGATTCTGGTTCCACTGTATAGGCTGGTCGTCGATGTCAATGGCATCAATACGCATTGGGCGATTATATTGATTCATGTCACCTTTATTCTTCCAATGACCATATTCTTATATTCAGGATTTGTAGGTGGCATTCCAAAGGAATTGGATGAAGCCGCATTAATTGACGGCTGCAATCATTTTGAGATCTTTTACCGCATTATTTTCCCATTGATGAAACCGATTACTGCAACGGTTGTCATCATACTGGGGATGCAGGTATGGAACGATTACCAGTTCTCGATCTTCTTCCTGCAAAAAGCGGATTACCGTACGATTCCCGTTGCGCTGTCATCATTCATCTCGCAGTTCCAGAACAATATCAGCTGGGTAGCAGCTGGTTGTATGATCGCGATGATGCCGATGACCATCATTTATATGTTTTTTCAGAAATATTTTATTAAAGGCATGGCAGATGGCGCAATTAAAGGTTAGCGTTACGGCATACATCTAGCAAAACAACAAAAACCACTTCCCCGGAAGTGGTTTTTGTTGTTTTATTGGATAAGTTTTTAGGCGAATACAGCTCGATAGGTCAAATATTACGGATTGTCCTGAAGCAAATGAAAAGTTCGAATATAACTCCGGCTATTTAAATAAGCATAAACAATACATCCAGTAAGCGCATTCAAAAAAATGACTTGTTGGGTCGACTAGCAGCTACCAAATGAAGGAGGGAACAGAGTGAAAGCGAGCAGAAGAAAATTTGTTCTAATGACAGCAACGATCATTTGTGTTTCATTGTTATTCGGTTGTACGAGCAATAATGGAACGACGACGAATGAACCCAGTAATACAAAGACAGAGGAAGGGAATGCCGAGACGACAAAGAAAACGATCACAATTACGTATAGAGATGATGGGATTGGCGAGCAAGGAACGCTTTATAAATGGATTAAGGAAATATCAGCCAGTTACCCGAACAAAAATGTAGAAATCAAGCCGACTCCTATTCAAGCGTCCGAAGGAGACTATTTTGCCAAAATTGCATTGGCACTGAAATCTAAGGATACGGCGCCTGATATTGTAACGGAAGACACTTTTATTTTGAATTCGGATGCAAGCGCAGGATTTTTGGAGCCATTGGATGAGAGATTGAAAGGTTGGGAAGATTGGACCAATGGTTCCTTTATTGAAGCGATGAAAAAGGGAGTCACAGCGAGCGACGGAAAAGTGTATGGCGTTCCTTACAACACCGATTCAAGAGGTCTCTGGTATAACAAGGAAATCTTCAAAAAAGCAGGTTTACCGGAGGATTGGCAGCCGAAATCATGGGATGACATCCTAAGTACAGCGAGAACGATCAAAGAAAAAGCTGGCGAGGATATTGTTCCAATATGGATGAACCTTGGCAAGGCTACAGGAGAAGCAACATCCATGCAAACCTATGAAATGCTGCTCTATGGAACGGGTGATAGATTATACGATAATGACTCCGGCAAATGGATTATTAAGAGTCAGGGCATATTGGACGCGCTTAGCTTCATTGAGACGATTAACAAGGAGAAGCTTGGACCGCCGCTGTCTAAAGTATTGAATGGCCAGGCAGGAAACACTTCTTCGCGTGAATATTTGCCTCAAGGCAAGCTTGCCATTTCATTAGATGGCTCTTGGATCACAGGCAACTACTTTGAAAGCGGCGCTGCGCCTTGGCCTGAATATAAGGATGTTCTAGGCTTTGCACCAATGCCGACAAGCAAAGGCCAGGCACCGGGATCGATTACACTGGCTGGCGGTTGGGCGTTATCCATCCCTAGCAATGCGAAAAATAAAGATGAAGCATGGGACTTCATCAAATATGCATTAAACAAAGAAAACACCCAAAAGCTTGTCATTGCTGCAGGCAACATTACGGTTCGGGCTGATGTGGCTAAGGATCCTGAATATACAAAAATGCCATTTAATGAAATCGCGACGGAGTATTTGCAAAATGCGGAGTTCAGGCCAGCGCAGGATAAATATCCTGAAGTGTCCACTCAAATCCAAACGATGGTTGAATCAGTGACTACAGGTACGTCGCCTGCGGAAGCGCTGAAAAAGTACGCGCAGGATGTAACAAGGATTGCTGGCAAAGACAATGTAACGGAAAAATAAAAGAGAAAAGCTTGCTTGCTCAAGCAGATTCTTGCAAGCGGATTTGCTTGAGCAGCCGCTTTTTTTTTGATTTTCAGCATGCGGGAGGAGAACGATGCATGAGCAGTTTGACGGGAAATGTTCTCTATAGGAAAAGAAAATCATATGCTTGGCTCTATTTTTTGCTTCCATCAATAGCGATCATGCTCGTCTTTTTTATTTATCCGATTTTGTTGACCTTCTTTTATTCCTTTACGAATTTGGCATTGACCGGAGAAGCGGCCAAGGAGCTGAAATTTGTCGGGATCGACAACTATGCTCGCATGTTTGAAGACCCGACAGTCAGAGTAAGCATATGGAATACGCTCATTTTCTTAATAGGCTCTGCGGTTATCGGCCAGCAAGTGCTGGGATTCCTGATTGCACTTCTAATGAAGCATAAAAATAAGATGTTTAGGCGCGTCGTTGGTACGATTGTGCTGGCTGGCTGGGTAACACCTGAAATTGTATGCGCATTATGCCTTTACAGTTTTTTCGGAGATAAAGGTACACTCAATGCCATTATTACATCCTTTGGACTTCCTGAAGTCCTCTGGCTGTATACCGTTCCTATGGTCACCATCATCCTTGCGAACATTTGGCACGGCACGGCTTTCTCTATGCTTGTGTTTCAAGCAGCGCTGGATGATGTGCCAACGGAGATAGAAGAAGCGGCAGTTGTAGACGGGGCATCAGGCTGGCAGATTTTAACGAAAATTACGATTCCTTATATTAAAGATACGATTACAACGAATATGATGCTCGTAACGCTCCAGACGCTTGGGGTGTTTGGACTTATCTATGCGATGACTGGCGGAGGACCAGGAACTTCAACCACTACATTGCCTATCTTTATGTATAATCAAGCCTTCGTTAATTATCAACTTGGCTATGGCACCGCAATATCCTTATTGCTGCTGTTAATTGGTATTATTCTTAGCTTGTTCTACATCCGCTCGATGAAAGAGTAAATGTACAAGGAGACTTCGTATGAATGCGAAACATCGTAAACTGATTTATCGAGTCCTGCCGTATACGATTCTTACTTTGATCGGAATTTGTTTCTTGCTTCCACTTTTATGGGTGTTCGTGGCCTCCATTGATCCGAACGCGATGCAATCGCTTAAATTACCGAATCAAATAACGGGTGGCAACTATGTGGATGTGATCACCAATCGCGTCAACCAGCGTGCATTTGTCATTGGCCTTATCATGTCAGTTGGCCAAGCTATACTCGTCGTCATATTAGCCTTGCTCGCAGCCTATCCTTTGTCTCGATATCAAATGAAATATAAGAAATCTTTTATGCTGACGATTTTATTTATGACTTCTTTGCCAATTACAGCGGTTATGGTACCGGTTTATCAACTGTTTTTAAGCCTAAAATTGTATGACAATATTTTTGGTGTCATTTTATTTTATGTCGCATCATCGATGCCATATGGCATTTGGATGTTGAAAAACTTCATGGATTCGGTGCCAAATGACTTGGAAGAAGCCGCATGGGTCGACGGGGCGTCTGTCTTCGTTGGCATTCGAAAGGTTGTTGCGCCATTAATGGTTCCGGGCATTTGCACGGTAGCGATTTTCACATTTTCCGGAAGCTGGGGCAATTTCTTTGTTCCGTATATTTTATTGCAGACACCTGAGAATTTCCCGGCTTCATTGAAGCTTTATCAGTTTTTTGGTCAATACGGAATGGTGGAATATGGCAAATTAGCAGCATTCTCCGTGCTGTATGCAATTCCTTCGGTCGTGCTGTATATCCTCTCCCAACAGTTTATGTCCAAAGGGTTTGGACTGCAAGGCGGGACGAAAGGGTAATGAAATAAGCGGTTTGAACAACCTCATATTAATTAAACATGCCTGCTGGGGCATGTTTTTTTTGTTTGGGGAGTCCGGAAAGAGGCATGTTCCTAAGCTGAGGGCTGTTAATGCTGCAAATCTTTTTTGATAATTATGGGCATATTTAGGGAAAGCTATCCTTTCAAGGGAAGGGTGTGAACAGATGAAGATATGGCATTCGTTAAGGTTTAAGTTGTTGGCTTCTTTTTTACTATGCATACTGGTGCCATCGTTGATCTTGTCCATTGTGAGTACGAACTATTATCAAGTTATAATGGCAAAGGAAACGGACCGGTTGACGAGCAATACGATCCAAGCCATGGCAAACAACGTAGAGGCAAACATAGAAGAGCTGGAAAATTTAATGACCAGCCTCTATATGAATGAAAGCATCATGCAAGCACTTCAGCTATTTGGAAAAGCAGATTATGACTTGCTTGATGAGCTGACCAAATTTAATGCGAATAAGGCGTTGTTTCAGCTGCTGCCTTCGTACTTGCAATATACGAACGACAACATTTTAGGAAGCGTCATTATTGCCAGCAACGGAATTACGTTCTCGACGAATAAATACGACTCGAAGACGACACTGCTGGACAATTACCCTTATCGCGAGAAAGAATGGTACAACGAAGCCATCAAAGCCGGAGGCAAAACGGTACTTATTGATATGCACGAAACCGATTATTACAGCAGAACATCAATGCCTGCCGAAGCATTCTCGATTGCTAAAGCGGTAAAAGACCCGAATTCGTCGAAAATACTTGCTGTCGTGATGGCAGATGCCAAAAGCTCGGCGCTTGAAAATATAGTGAATAACATTAATTTTAGCGATCGCGCAATTGTAACCGTACTGGACCGTAACAATCGAGTTCTTTACGCGAATAAAACAATGGATGAGAATATCATCGAGCAGCTTACGGCAAATAAGTCGACAATTAAGAATGGGAATGATACGTACATCAAGAGCAGTCAGCTCATTTCAGGGATAGGCTGGAAGATGGTGGTTCTCTCCTCCTATACGGAAATGCAGCTATCGTCGAAGCGGTTGTACCATGTTTCGGTCTTGTTCAGCGCCTTGTGTGTGTTGACGGCATTTGCGCTATATTTTGCTTCTTCCAAGCGGATGATGAATTCCTTGAAGAGCATTATTGTTACGATTAGAAAGGTGGAAAAAGGAGACCTAGGCGCCCATCTTAGCATTGCTGGCAAGGATGAGATCGCGCAAGTTGGCGCCGCTTTGAATCATATGGTGTTTACATTAAGAGACTTGATCGATCGGGAATACAAGGCGGTGCTTGGTCAGCGAAACGCCGAATATCATGCGCTGCAAATGCAAATTCAACCTCATTTCCTTTATAATACACTGACGGGTTTAATGGGCTTGAACCGGGTGGGTGACCGCATAGGCTTGGAAAATTCGATCTTGAGTCTTACCTCGATGCTGAGATACACGCTAGAGCATGATAATTGGTCCACTGTTGATAAGGAAATGCAGTTCATATCCAACTATTGCAACCTTCAAAAATATCGGTTTGAGGATCGGATGGCGTTTCATATCTTTTACGATGAGGAAACTGCAGCCTGCCGCATCCCGAAGCTGCTCTTGCAGCCGCTTGTAGAGAACGCGGTGATTCACGGTCTTGAGCCTATAAGTCGACCGTGCATGATTGACATTTTAGCTAAAATTGAGTACAAAGAGAACATTCCTTATTTAACTTTGACTGTAGAGGATGATGGAGCTGGCTTTGATAAACATAATTTTGACAAGGTAAAGCCAAACATTGGAACAAGCAATATTAAGGAGAGGCTCTCGATCGCTTTTGAAGATTATCATTTTTCAATTGTTAGTAAACGAAACGAAGGAACGCTGTGCACGATTGAAATCAATTACAAAGAGGTTGATCCATATGAAAGTACTGATAGCGGATGATGAAAGAATGGTCAGGGTTGTTCTCCGGAGCACCTTGGAGGAGATCGATTCAAGAATTGCTATAGTGGGAGAAGCGAAGGACGGGAATGAGATGCTGGAATTGACAGCGCTCCATAAACCGAATATTGCTTTTGTTGATATCAAAATGCCTGAGCTTGATGGACTCTCAGCCATTAATCAGGGGAAAATGCTATCCCCTTCGACGCACTGGATTATTTTAACGGGATTCTCCTATTTTGAATATGCACAGGAAGCCATCAAGCTTGGTGCATATGCTTATTTACTTAAGCCTATTGAGCCGCAAAGGTTAAATGAGCTGCTGATGGAAATCAGGCAGAAGCTTATAGCCGAGATGGAAGCCGCCAATAAAAGCTTTAAGCGGGATTTAATTGCCAATTATTTTATTCATCATTACGATAGGGAGCTGGAGCAAACTTTCGAAGGGAGGGAATTCGGAGGTTTCTTGCTTATTAAGGACAGCTCTTGGAGTGAACCAAGGCAGGTGGAGGTGCTGACGGATTTTTTTGGCCAGGTGTCCAGGCTGAATAACGAGCTGATGCCGCATGCCATCCATACTGCGATGATTACGATGTCAAACGGCGATGTAGCCTGTATATACAGCTATGATCCAAGCTTACGGATATTGGCCGAGCAAATTTCAGATGAGGTTTTGCGCAAGCTTGACGAGCTTAACGACCCGCAATTCCATATCACAATGCTGACCTTTCAGCCAACGGAGGATTTAGCAGAATTGTACAAGCAATCCGATCAACTGCAAGCAAATAAGCATTTGAGGGTACTTTCTGGCTTTCAAAATAAGCTTTGCTGGAACGATTTGGAGCAAATAGCCGAGGATCCTGTAAAGGACAAGCTTTGCAAAAGGGTTATAGATCTATGTGATAGCTTTAAAGACGAGCACTTGCTTTCTTACTCCGATCATATGAAGGAAATTCGCAAAATATTTGCAGAAAACACTTCTTTGGACAGGCTGGATATTAAGACCAAGATTGCTGATTTTATTTATTGTTCCATAGGCTGTCTGTTCGAAGCAGATCAAGGACTAGACACCATGCTTAGAACGCTGGAGCTTTATGGGGGGAAAATCAAAAATACGAGAGCGGATTCCTTTGAATTAATCGAACAAATCGTCGATTATATTGCCGCAAACTATATGAATGAAATTAGCATATCGGAAATCGCTGATCACCTGAAAGTGACTGCCAATTATGTGAGTCGGATCTTTCATCAGAAGAAGGGCATGAAATTTATCGATTTCTTAACGGAGGTGCGTATCGCGCATGCCAAAAGATTGCTTTACGATAATCCTAAAATGCCAGTCAAAGAGGTAGCAGCTCGAGTAGGCTATTTCAGCACGCGGTATTTTTCCAAGTTATTTCTAAAGGAAGTAGGAATCTATCCCTCTGATTTTGCAAAAAATCCAAATCTTTAAGACAGCAATGCAAGTGGATGGTTAATTTATAGGAAATCATACGAGGCGGCCGGTTTTCCGGCAGGCCTTTTTTTAGTTGAAGCATTAGACAATTCGATCTTAGTTAATGCTAAAACACTCCAAATCTGTAGAAATGAGCTCTGCTAGTATAGTTTTGTATCAATAGCCAGATGAATAAAAACGCTTTAAAATTATTATGCGTGAAGTGAACATAGAAAAAAATAGGAGGGACGGTTCAAAGTGAGAAAACCACTAAACTTGAACATTACCATCCTATTGCTCCTTTTGTCGGTTCTATCCGGCTGTTCATCAAAACCAGCAAACGCAACGGGTACCAGCTCATCGCCAGCGGCTCCTAAGTCTGACGCAAGGCTCACCCTTATGACGAATATCAGCGGTGTGCAATTTGAGCTTCTTGATAAGATAAGCAAAGCCTTTACTGCTGAAACCGGCATCGAAGTGGAAACGGTCTCACCAGGTGCAGCCTACGAAGAAATAATGAAAATAAAAATGGCAAGCAAAAACCTGCCAGATCTATTTACTACGCATGGCTGGTCAGTTGAAAGATACAGCGGATATTTGAGATCGCTTAGAGATCAGGCTTGGTTTTCTGGTATTAACCCGGCAATTAAACCTCTTATTACTGATAAAAACGGTGAAGTTTACGTTCTGCCAGTAGATGTTGATTTGGCAGGCATCGTGTACAATCGCGATATGATGAAAGAACTGAATATTCATATTGATGAGCTTACTACATGGACTGCATTTGAAGATGCGCTGACAAAGGTTAAAGACGCAGGGTACATTGGCGTTCACTTTGCCGGTAAAGATAGCTGGACTATTGGACAATTTTTCGATTATACAGCACCTTCCTTCTTCACAACGAACGAAAACAACAATTACCGTAAACAATTGAAAGACGGCACCTTTGAATGGAACCTATGGAGGCAGCCTCTTGCTATGCTTCAAAAATGGAAAAAAGCTGGTTATATCAACAAAGACAGCCTGACTTCTAATTATCTAGATACCTCCAGGGCAATGGCAGAAGGCAAGGCAGCCTTTGCGTTCCATGGCAACAACATCCTAAAGGAAGTCATGGCGCTAAACCCAGATGCAAACTTTGGCATGATGCCGATTCCAGCTGTCGACGCGATCGATGCTCCGACCTTGATCGTCGGAGAGAAAACAGCGATTGGCGTATGGAAAGGCTCCAAATATGAGAAGGAAGCGCTGAAATTTCTTGAATATATCGCCAGGCCTGAAAATGTGGAAAGCATTGCTTCATCCAACAATCTCCCTGCTGGGTTGACAGGCATTCCATCCGATGAGGGCGCCGTTGCGCAAGACTATATCAAATATGCAAATACTAAAATGATTTCTTACTTTGATCGCGAGTACCTTCCTAGCGGAATGTGGGAAGATCTATGTTCAACTGGAGCGGCTATATTAGCCGGACAATCCGGCGCGATTAATGATGGCATAAAAGTAATGGCGCAAAGCTACAAAGACAAATTAAGCCAGCAAACATTAACATTAAGGGTAGAGGATGACTAGAATGGACGATTTAATGAAAGCGATTAAATTAAGGGAAGCTGGGGAGCTGGAGGAAGCAAAAACGATACTGTTTGATTTGGCAAGGGAAGAGCCTCGTAATCCATCGGTATGGTATCAGCTTGCTTGGGTACATGATGTGTTGACGCTGGAAAAAGGAGCAGTATCTTATTATATCATCGCATTAGAGTTAGGATTGTCAGGGGAAGAGAGGCAAGGGGCCTTGTTAGGACTTGGAAGCACCTATCGATCTCTAGGCATGTATGAAAATGCTATAAGCGTATTTGATGAAGCAATAAATGAATACCCTGAGAAAAGAGAGTTTCGGGTTTTTTACGCCATGACGCTATACAACCTGGAGGATTACGGACAAGCAATGGAAATATTATTAAAGCTTCTGGCTGATACGAGTGAAGATAAAGGCATACAAGCCTATAAGAAAGCGATAAATTTTTATGCGGACAAGCTTGAGCAAATTTGGAAATGAAGCGAGGAGGAGCGGCATAAGCTGTCTTACTTGCTGGTGAAGCTGGAGCTGTCAGAAGGATAAGCATTATGAGGGGGCAGACGCGAAGAGGTAACAACCTTTTCGACTGCTCTTTTTTTTGTGTTTAGAAGTGGTAATATTGCAACATTATTTAGTATTGCATCGTTATGTTAAATATTGGAGCGGGGGGTTGGAAGGGCAAAGTTACTCGATTTATAAGAAAATCGAAGAGCGTGAAACCGTTCAAGCCATAATGAATATTTTGAAAAATGTGTCCTGGGAAAATGCAAAAGTATTGATGTCTCGTCAACCTGATTATAAAATGGATACGGTTAACACAAGCCCAGCCGTTTCGTATGAACCAAAAACCTATGCAATCTGGATTTCACCAAATAAAGACATATTAGAAGTGATCATTGAAGGACAGTCCAAGTATGGGAAATTATCAAGCGCAGATAGCGAGAAGATGCTCTCCATTTTAGAAGTGCGCTGATGCCTTCACAAAATGCGCATTCGGGGATCAATTCAAAGAAATAGAACTAGAATATAGTTCTATGTTAGGGAGGCATTATAATGAAGCGATTATTCGCTACTTTGTTTATATTGCTGTTGGTGATAGGCTGCGGTTCCGAGAAGGACACAGAAAAAGATGTGAATACCGGCACGAACATCGAGCAGCAAACAGTTAAAAACGCTAGCGAAGCAAACAAGATGCCTAAAGACATGCCGGAAAGCTTTAATTTCATGGTTCGTTTCGGTTATGGCGAGGTGAATAAAAATGAAGTTAACACCTTCCAAGGCACAGTCACAAAGGATTTAGTCATGAATGGGACAGCTTCTGTAAAAATAACATTAACGGTCGAAGAGATGCGCAGCATTTATGAGAAAATGCGAGAAATAAATATAATGGGAATGAAAGAGCTAGTGCCCGTCAAAATAAGTTGCGAGGCAGCTCCATATAGCGTGGACAGCTGGGAAATCCATGTAAATGGGGAAACGAACCAATTTTCATGGTCAGATCAATATTGTGAACCAACGAGCGATGCAAAGCAGCTGCTGGAATTGCGAAACTTCATCCAGCAAATCGTTGCGGAGAAAGAAGAATATAAAAAGCTGCCTGAATCAGAGGGTGGCTACGAATAGTAGGAGGCTGTTATGAATAAGCAATGGTCAGAGGAAGTACCTGTCGTTCAATTTCGTATAGCAAGACCAACTCATCAGCTTCATAAAATAATTGAATTTTACCATGAAGGCTTGCGTCTCAACATCATTGGTTCTTTTGAAAAGCATGAAGGCTATGACGGAATTATGTTTGGACTTCCTGCGGCTGGCTATCACCTAGAATTTACTCAGCATGAGGCTGCTGTTCCGGTACCGCCGCCATCCGAAGATAACCTGCTCGTTTTTTACATACCGAATCTAGCTCAAAGGGACGAGATCGCAGCGCGGTTGCAGCAAATGGGTTATGATGCCGTACCGCCAGAGAATCCGTATTGGAATAAAAATGGCATAACGATCTGTGACCCGGATGGATGGAGAATTGTTTTACAGAACACGAGCGGATTATCTTAAATAGCAAAACCGCATGCTGCTCGACGGCGACATGCGGTTTTTTTTTGCATTTTCCTAAATCATGCTATTCTTTAACGGCACCAATTGTTATGCCTTTAACAAAGTAACGCTGCAGGAAAGGATAAACGAGCAATATGGGCAGAGCGCCGATAAAAATTTGCGATGCTCGAATCGTTCGTTGCGACATATTGGCAACCATCGCAGGATCAAACTTCGTCAAATCGGCTTGCACGATAATCGTTTGCATGAAGCTGGCGAGCGGCAGCCGTTCTGCTTCTTTAATGTAGATCAAACCGTCAAAATAAGCATTCCAGTGGCCGACCATTGTAAACAAGGAAACCGTCGCAATGGCTGGCAAGGAGATGGGCAGATAGATGGTGAAGAAGGAGCGGAAATGGCCAGCTCCATCCATAAAGGCAGCTTCTTCAAGATCTTTAGGTACGGTACGAAAGAAGTTAAGCAGCAAAATGATATTAAAGACTGCTACCATGCCTGGAAGAATAAGCGCGAACAGTGAATTCATTAGTCCAAGTTTCAGGATCAGGATATATCCCGGAATCAAGCCGCCGCTGAACAGCATCGTAATAACAAAATACCAAAGATAAATATTGCGTGCTCGGAATACGCGGGTATCCTTGGAGAGGGCGTATGCCGCTATGAGATTGACGAACATCGCCATCGCCGTTCCAATTACGGTCCGCTGTATGGAAACCCATAGGGACGAGAGAAAGTTGGCGTTGTCAAACGTTTTGGCATAAGCTTCAAATGTAAACCCGATCGGCCAAAACGTAACCAAGCCAGCGTTGGCGGGAGCGGTTGAGCTTAAGGATACCATCAGCAGGTGATAAAGCGGAAGCAAGCATAGAACCGAAACCGCAGCCAGAAAGACATTGTTGAAAACCGAGAAGATACGATAGGATAACGTTTTGTGATACATAGGTGGTCCCCCTTTCTAGAAGATGCGATAGCCGGCCAATTTATAGGCAAGTCGGTAGGATATGATAATTAAGATAAGGCTGATCAATGATTTGAATAGTCCAACCGCCGTAGCGAAGCTGAATTGCCCGCTAAGAAGACCTTCCCGATATACGAATGTATCGATAATATCACCCTGCTGATAGATCAGAGGACTGTACAAGTTGAACACCTGGTCAAAGTTTGCATTAAGTACATTGCCTAGCGCCAGAGTCGCAACAACGATCGCAATCGGTATAAGGGAAGGAATAGTCAGATGCATCGTTTGCTTCCAGCGGGTCGCCCCATCAACCTCCGCGGCTTCGTAAAGAGCAGGGTTAATGCCTGCAAGTGCAGCTAAAAAAATGATCGTGTTGAATCCAAATTCCTTCCACACGTCGCTGGAGATAATAACAAATCGGAACCAATTGCCGTCACCAAGGAAAAATATCGGCTTAATTCCAAATACATGCGATAGAAATTGGTTGATAAGTCCAGTTTGGGCTAGCACATCGATGAGAATTCCTGCTAGTGTGACCCAGGAAAGAAAGTGAGGCAGGTAGACTAGCGTTTGAATGCCCCGTTTCAATCCCATATTTCTAACCTCATTCAACAACAAAGCGAAAATAAACGGAATAAATAAATTCATTACTATTTTGCTGCAAGCAAAGAACAGGGTGTTCCACGTAATTTGCAAAAAATATTCATTTTCCAGCATATAGCGAACATGTTTTAACCCGACCCACGGGGAGCCGGAAATGCCGAGCCCTGCTTTATAATCTTGAAACGCCATTACGATCCCCGTCATGGGCAGATAAGAAAAGACGAAAACCAATAGGACAGCCGGCAGAACCATGAAGTGAAGCATCCAAGGCTGCTTGTATCCGCCTTTGATTTTCTCGCGACGAGTGCTCTTGAGGCTCATTTGTTTAGTTGTGTTTGCGTCCATATCTCTCTCCTGTTCCCTAAAAACTCATTTGTGTATTCTGAGTAACCCTGATATATATAGTAACAACAAGCTCAGCCATCGAACTATAGGATTTTGTTAGGATCGATAGGGTTTTGTTAGGGATATTTCATGGAGGGGTCAGTTATGGTGCTTAGTAAAGGGATATCGTATATCCGAAGAAAAACGGGCGCAAAATTCAGCTTATTTGCCAAAATGAACGGTTTGATTATTATTCTGTTCATTCCGATTATTATCATGTTTACTTATTCCAACCGCATAGCATTAGATGTGATCAGCAAAGAGCTTCAAGTTTCCAACACGAAGCAGCTCTCTTTCTTATCGAGTCAAATCGATTCAAGAATCAACCAAACGATGGACTTTATTATTACTTTCTCCCGGGATCCGAATGTGCAGAAGTTTAATGGCTTAAATATTTGGGACGATGGCTACGATCGGATGCAAACCAGATATGTGGTGCAGGAGAAGATGGCGCTGCAGTCAGGAGTTATGAATATTTGGCCGGTCAAGTATACGGTATATTCCCAGCAAAACAAAGAGATTATTTCCAATTACAATAATCCTGCCTCCTATGATGAGGACTATCTCAAAAAAAATATGACAGGAAAATGGACTTACGGGGATGGTGAAAGCGTTCCGGAAGGGACTCCAAAATCGTTTTATTGGTTTTATACCGATTCATTTGGCCAACAGGGGACGCTCAGGGGAAGCAATCTAGTGGTTAAAGCCAGCTTTGGCCATGAAAATATTCAAAACATGCTGGATACATATAAAGCGGGCGGACAGGGTGATCCGTTATTTTACCATAAGGGTGAGACTCCGATTCTAAATCGCAGCGCAGCCAAGGGGCTGTCGAATGAGTTGATTCAGTATTTGGACGGGCATCAGCTTAAAGACACGATGCAGCAGGTCGTGAGGCTGGATGGTGAAAATTATTTGGTTAGTGCTGTGAAATCACCACAACTCGATTGGTATTTAGTCGATATTGTTCCGCTTGATCAAATTATGGGGCCGATATCGTTCAGCCGCAATTTATTTTATGTATCGATGGTGCTGCTGTTTGTCGTAGGCATTTCTGCTTCCGTGCTGCTTTACCGAAACGTGCAGCAGCCGATCAGAAAGCTGATTAAGGGCTTGCAAAGCGTGCAGCGGGGAGACTTCTCGGTTCAGATTAAGTCCAATGTCAACAATGAGTTTTCTTTTTTGTTTTATCGATTCAATGACATGTCGAGGCAAATACAAAGTCTAATTGAAAACGTACTCAATGAAAAGCTGCGAGTCAAGGAAGCGACATTAAAACAGCTGCAAGCACAAATAAATCCCCATTTCCTATACAACTGTCTCGGCTATATTATTAATATGGCCCAGATGAAGGATGAGGAAGCAGTCGTATCGATGGCGTATAATTTAAGCTCGTATTATCGTTACATCACTCGAATGGAGAAACAGACAGCTACACTGAGCGATGAAATTAAACTTATTATAAACTATTTGGAAATTCAGAAGCTTCGCAACGGGAGAATTCATTACACGATTGATATACCCGAGGAGATGCTGAGTCAGCAGGTTCCCCGTTTGATGCTGCAGCCGATCGTGGAAAATGCCGTCATCCATGGCGTAGGAAAATCCTATTCAGCAGGAGAAATTCGAATTACCGGCGAAATGTCAGACGGCTTTTGCAGGGTGTTTATCGATGACGATGGTCCAGGTATGAACGCCGAGCCGCAGGAGGCGCTTAATCGAAAAATGCATGAGCCTCTGCAAGAGGAAATGGGCTGCGGCCTTTGGAATACGAATCAGCGTATTATCCATCTATTCGGTGAAAACTCTTATGTTTATTTCTCGAAATCACTTCTAGGCGGTTTTCGGACAGAGATCAAGTGGGAGACGGCCTCTGGACAGCAACTTCAACGACGATTGATAAAAGGGGACATGTGACATGCAGATGATCATAGTAGACGATGAAGCACACTGGGTAGATAACCTATCCATGCATAAACCATGGCATACACTTGGTATTGAGCAGGTACATAAAGCTTATTCTGGCCGCGAGGCGCTTCAGATTTTGGAGACGTATCCAATTGATATTGTCATTTCGGATATTATCATGCCTGAGATGACGGGAATAGAACTTATAGAGCGAATTCGCTTGCGTGATAAAAAAATAAAATGCATCATTTTATCGGGTCATTCCGATTTTGAATTTACGAAGGAAGCGCTCCGAAACCAAGCGGTGGACTATTTGCTTAAACCGCCGACCGATACCGAATTGTTTGGCGCTGTGAAGACGGCAATCGATCAGTTGACGGCAGAATGGGAGAGCATTAGCTCCTTTGAACGGACAGAAACGACGCTGCGGGAAAATTTGCCGCTGCTTCGCGGCCAGCTTCTTTTGGATGCCCTGCATGGCCAACGGATTTCCATTGATGAATGGAACCGGAAGCTTGCGAGTTACGGCTTGCCATTCAGCTGCGGCGACAGCGCCTTGCTGCTCGTTCGAATGGAGGAAGAATTCGAGCAATATAAAAACAATGGGCAGCAGCTTATGGAATACGCAATCGTCAATATGGCTGAGGAGATCATTGGAGAATTTGCCGAGGTTTGGGGCGTCAAGGAGGAGCATGGGTATCTTGCTTTCCTTGTTCAGCTTAAGAAAGGCCGCTCTGATGTAGGGAAGGAAACGATTTTGGAGAAGCTTGCCATTCAGCTTCAGTATAAGGTCAAGCAATTTCTGAAAGGCTCGCTGTCGATTGTGATGACGGAGTGGTTTAAGCTGCCCGAGCAGCTATCTGAGCGTTACCGGCAGGCTTCCGCATATTTTATGCAAATCGTTGGCGAAGAACGCGAATTTGTTATGCGCGTCGGCGACCTGGAACCGAGCGATTTCCAGGGGGCTCTTGATGCTATCTATCAGCCTCCCACATTGATCAACCTGCTGGAAGCCGGACGCTGGGACGCAGCCGAGGAAAAGCTGGTTACCGTGTTCGCAGAGCTGGATGAGCGATGGTCCGAATCTTTGGAGCACTGCATGGAGGCGGGATTTTTAATCGCGTCTTCCTTCACTCATCTTGCACATCGGAACGGCCGAACTCTCACAAAATTGCTGGGTGAGGATATCCAGCCCCTGCAGAGCGGCGAGGCTTTCAGTTCGATAAGCAAGCTTCGCAAGTGGTCCGTTGGCGTGCTTGGCAAGATGAAGGAGGGGACTTCGAATGAAATTAAAGATTTCCGTTCCCTGTATGTGAAGAAGACCCAGCAATTTGTGGAGAAAAATCTGCATCTGGACGTTTCCTTGCGTACGCTGGCCGATCATGTGAACCTTCATCCTACGCATTTGTCCAAAATTTATAAGATCGAAACCGGGGAAGGAATAAGCCATTATGTGTCCGCTCTCCGTATGGATCGTGCCTGCCATTTGCTTCGATCAACTGAAAAAAAGGTGTACGAAATCAGCATGGTCGTTGGCTATTTGGACCCGGCTTATTTTATTAAAGTGTTTAAACGCCAGTTTGGCGTGACGCCTCAAGAGTATCGGGACGGAAATAACAGCCTAACAGATTCTTATGAAAACTAACATAATCCTATAGATCCCCTACCCGGCTAGTTGGTAGAGTTACACTGTAGTGATCTTACATCGTAGGGGGGAATGAAAAATGAGTACATTTCGAAAACCATGGCTGCTGCTCGTGGTTATGGCACTTGTTGTGATTACGGCCTGCAGCGGAAATAATGCGGGCAATGGGAATGCAAAAGGGGGAGATACCGCTACGAATGAAACGAGCGCAGCACCAACCGAAGCCGCGACAGGGTTTGACCTTGGTAAATATGATCCGCCTATTGCGATTAGCACTGTATTGATGCCGAAGAAATATCTCAAGGATGAAACGAAGGAGAACAATGTCCACGACCGCTGGATGCTGGAGCAATTTGGATTAAAATATAAAGATAACTGGTACCCGGCAGGCAGCGATCAATATAAACAAAAGCTGCAGCTTGCTATCGCGTCCGGCGAGAAGCTGCCTGATTTTGTACCTGTACCAACCGACGCTGTACTGACTAACCAACTGATCGATTCCGGTCAATTCATTGCGATCGATGAGCTGTTCGACAAGTATGCCAACCAAATTTGGAAAGATCATACGGTACAGAATCCAGAATTGTGGTATCCGTTCACGCGGGACGGCAAGAAATACAATCTCCCGATCCTTGAATACACGGACAATGACAATACATTGCTATGGTTCCGAGAAGATTGGATGGAGAAGCTGAACCTGAAAGCGCCAACGACGATTGCGGAACTAGAGGTCGTTTTGGACAAATTCAAAAATGAAAATCCCGACGGATTGGCAGCGAAGGATGTATATCCGCTTGCGATTTCTTTGAAAAACAATACGAACACTTGGATGGGCTCACTGGATTGGCTGTTCGGAGCATATGGCACGGTAGAGGAGCAATGGAACAAGGATGCGAGTGGCAATCTTGAATATGGTTCCATTAATCCAGGCGCTAAAAATGCACTTGCGAAGCTTCAAGATTGGATGAACAAAGGTTATATTCATCCTGACGCGGCTTTGTGGGATGAAGGGAAATCTGCTGAAATCTGGACAAAAGGAAAAGCAGGCATCTTGCCTGGGGCGAACTGGGTTCCGGACTGGCCGGCTCCAGATTTGTTGAAAAACGTACCAGGATCAAAATATAAAGCATATCCTGTTCCTGCTGGACCAGATGGCTTGATGGGCACCAAATGGCAAAATTCCGGTGTAAACAGCAGTATTATGATCAATAAGGATGCTAAGCATCCTGAAGCGATTTTCCTTTATTACAACTTCCTGCTCGATAACCTAGCGAATCCGGCTGTCGGAAGCAAATTTGAATATGGCTTTGCAAAGGGATATGACTGGGATATCGTGGACGGCGAACCGACAAGCAATAAAGACAAAATCAAAGACTTCTTTAATGAATTCCCTTACATTACTGGTCCTGCCCGTATTCCAAACCTTTACATGCAAACGCTGGTTAAGCTGGCCGAAGGCAATAAACCGGAAACGCCTTACGAGAAGCAGCTTGCTGAATTCCGGAAGCCAGAAAACTGGTATGCTGCGAAGGTTGTTATGGCCCAAAAGGATATCCGCAAACAAAATTACTTTACAGGTGCGGCAACGCCGACGATGATTTCGAAATGGAACCTTCTGCGCCAGTCTGAGATGGAGACCTTTAACAAGATCATTTATGGCAAATTGCCAATCGATGCTTACGATGAGTTCGTTGCCAGCTGGAAGTCCAACGGCGGCGACCAAATCACGAAGGAAGTAAATGAATGGTTCAAGTCGGTAACGCAATAATAAATGTGAACTGCTCATAACAAGGGACACGCCAAATCTGGCGTGTCTTTTTGCAGGCTTGCCATGGTGGATCAAGGTTTTTGAAACCAGGTATTACAGTAAAGTGAGATCTTTAAAGAAAGCTAGAACGGCTTCGTCTTTATGATGGGCAGTAACGGCCAAACCCAGCTGAATCGTAGCGTTCAGCTTCAAAACCTGTGCAGCAAAGACCTTCCATTCTTCCTCTCCCGTACGGCAAAAGGCTTCAAAGCTGTCGCCTGATCGCTTCAGCCTAATCGATGTTTCGGGAAAAAGCACGGGAAACTCCGGTGTTTCAGAAGTGTAATCGGAAGGATAGATCGCTGCGCTTTCACCACCTGATTTTTCACGGAACTGAAGCTCATATCCGCCGTTGTTCTTATTTCGGGCGCTGTTATCTGGAAATACCATATGGTAAATATGCGGGCTGTCGGCCTCTAAAGTCTCACGAGCCATGATCCCAGCCTTTGTATATAAGTCCGCACTGCTCAGAGACTCCAAGCGGACCGAAAAATCAAAATCTCCTGTATGTGCAGCATAAGCGAAGTGGAATTGATCGGATGCACCCCAAATATCGGTGCCTCCTGCAGTCACTAGATATCCATCTGGATACTTTTCCGTTGACCCCTGTTTAACCGGATTGCCTATATCCGTTCCTATTAAAGTAAGATGACTCATTATGTTATCCCCCTCAAGTATGCATCAATGAATAGAGTATAATCGATAAATGAAAGAAGGAAAAGTAGTGATCTGAAGGTGAGTTAGTAACCAAAAGGTTATTAGTCAAGCTGTACAGCATTTTTCGATGAGTGGTAGAATCAAAGAGCTTAAAGTGATTATTACTTATAGAGTAAATGGAAGCAGCTCCAAGTAATGAATATGCTCAAGGTATATTGGGAAAACAAGATCGTATAAGAGAGCTAGATAATCTTCAAGCTGGAGGTTAATATTTCCATGGGAAAAACTGAAGAATTGTATCAGCTTATAGGTAATAAGCTAGTAGGAATAATTCCTGATGAATGGGATAAAATCTATCTCTACGCTGAAATATTACGAGATTCAAGAATAGTCTACTTTGACTATAAATCCACCACAAAAAACAGTTTAATATATTGTCATAATATTCCTGATATCTATGGAGTAGATAGTCGCATTTATGACCAGTTGTGTATAGAGTTAGAAGAATATTTTGTTAATCTTAACGCGGAATCCAGTAGAAATTCTCCTCAACCATGGACAAGTCTGACTATGTTTCTGGATCAATCAGGTAAGTTTAATATTGATTATAATTATGATGAAGTTTTTCTAACCCCGTCTCAACAACGTACAATCTGGAAGTACGAAGTTTTAGGAATATATCCTACGGATGAATTTCAACGAGAAACTGTTGATGAGTATTTAAAACAAAAGACTGATTAATTTCTCAGAGGTGTCCCGAAAGCCATCAAATGGCTGCTTGGGGCACCTCTCGTTTTTTGTATAAGATTTCATTCAGCTTATCGGATTTTACATAGATGAAAAAAATTTATACATAATCGTTTTTAAAAATAGGTAAAATATAAATAACCAAACATCAAATTTTTCGACTTTCAAGCCCTCATTACAAATGCTCCCAAATCAGACGTGGTTAAAGGCAGTAAATCGCAGTAAGGTGCACATCTAAATCCATGTATGGTATTATATTATTAACGATAAAACAAGCAAAAAGCAAAGCTGCCATAATGAAGGAGTTTTTATTTTGAATGATGCTATGATCATGTTAAAGAAAACGAGCCGTACTTTTTATATTCCCATCAATCGTTTAAAAGAAGGATTAAAGGAAGCAGTTGCAGCTGCCTATTTGTGTATGCGTGCGATTGATGAAATTGAGGATCATGAGACGCTTGAGGACGTTGTGAAAGTGGAGCTTTTGAATGGCATTCATGATGCATTCGAGTCAAAGGATGTCGTTAACGAATCTCAAAAGCTGTTGTTCCCCTATCGTGACATACTGCCCGATGTGACGATGCGAATTCATGAATGGGCGCTGCTATGTCCTCCCACAGTAAATGAAGTCGTATACCGCAACACTTCAAAGATGGCCAAGCAGATGGCAGATTGGGTTCATGTAAGCTGGAACATTCGGACGGAAGAGGATTTGGACGGTTATACGTATAGTGTTGCAGGCATGGTTGGGGAAATGTTATCTGAGATCTGGTTCTGGTTTGACGGTACAAAATCAGATCAAGAGAAAGCGGTTGCTTTCGGCAGAGGCTTGCAGGCTGTCAATATTTTACGCAATCGTAAGGAAGATCTGGAACGTGGCGTAGACTTTTTTCCTGATGGCTGGGGCACGAAGGAAATGATCAAGTACACGCGGCGCAATCTAAAGCTTGCTGATTCTTATATTGTAGACTTGAAGGGCGGACCGGCGCTCGACTTCTGCAAAATCCCGCTTACGCTTGCGCATGCGACCGTTAACCTGATTGCTGCAGGCGGCAACAAGCTTACAAGGGATGCCGTTATGAAGCTTGTAGGCAGCATTAATTAAGCAACAGATCAAATAGTTAAAAGCCAAGCCCATGATCGAAAGCAGGGGCTTGGCTTTTATTTGTGTCCATTATGACATCGTTATTGATTTCTGATTACTCTCTTTTTATTAAAATTTGTACCTTGAGTCGTCTTATAAAGAACATACCCACCCGAAACGATTGAGATCAGGAAGCACGCGAGGACGAGAAGCGAAATGGCTGACCAATCGACGATGCTTCGACCAAGATACGTTTGCCAGCCAATTGCAATTAAACCGAGCAGGAAGGTGATCCCCGTAATATGGATCCATATGCTGCGAGCTCTAGCGGTAAATGAAGTTCGTTCAGTAAGCCAAGCGACAAAGGGTACGGCTTGCAGCGCGTGGAACCCAAGGCCATGCAGCACAATAATATTTCCCTCGGCACCAACAACGCGGCCCTGATTGATGGAGATCCAGATGCCTGCAGCAAACGAGAAAAGGATGGCGATCATAGCATAGCGTATGCCGGCGACCAGCCCCGGTCTGAGCAAATATGCTTTTCTGCGGAAAAAATGAATGGCTAAGAACAAGTAGTATAGAATGATCAAGAGCGCTACGAATGTGAAAATGGAACCGACCGCGACGTCAAATGCCGCACCGCCATTCACAAACCTTGGGTTTACACCGCGAAAATTTTGCACCGTTTCCGCAAAATAGGAATATAGCGCAAGCAGGATAAACGACCATCGGAAGAAAGCTCTGCTTCTTGATCCCATCCCGGAATACGGAACGATCGCCGCCGTCGACAGCAGAAATATGCCAAGCGCTGCATTAAAGGAAAAAGCATGGGATACATTTCCATTAGGTGAAACAGGCCCTCCATACAGCATTACCCATACGGCACAAATCCCGGCAAGCAGGAAGCCGAGCAACCCGGTAAGCACTAACCATTTTTCCCCTTCAAAAAAACGAACGGATGGATCTACCTTTTCAACTGTCCTCCTCATTCTCTCCACAACCATTGTAGCTTCTCCTTATCTGTCCCGTAAGACTTTGATATATTTATTGTACGGCGATACAGAAATGGAAAAAACATCCTTAAGTCTGTGTCTTCGTTTAGACATTAGTCGCGATAGCTGTCAGTCCTTCGACCGACTGGCAGCTACAGCAGAAGGCAGCAGTGAGTAAACGTTTTGCAGCAATAGCAAGCTGCGGCTTAGCTTGAACTTTGAGCCCGAGAATGTACAGCGGTCATAATTGAAGAAATTTATCATGAACAACATCGTAAGAAAGTCCACTTCGGTCGCAAGGAAACACAACCTTCTCATTCGCGTGATTAGATATACTTGGTTATATCAACAATAAAAGGGGGATTCGAAAAGTAGGCAAGGCTTAGCTCAGTCTAGTCCCGCACGGGTAATGCCAAATTATTGAAAGGAATGATGATGAAGAATGAGAGTATCCAGACTGATCTGCCTAATTCAAATCTTTTGTCTCGCCGCATTAGCTTGGAGCTTGCCGGTATCCGTCAGCGCAGGGGGAAACGAAGATGCAGCCGCAACCTCAACAATTGTGCAAGTATCCAATACGGATGAACTTGAAAGCGCTATCAATGAAGCTGCCCCTGGTACGACGATTTTACTTGCCGACGGAACCTACAACCGAAGCGGATCGTTTCATATCGAGGACAAGCACGGAGAAGAGAGCAGCCCGATTACCATCATGGCGGCTAATCAAGGTCAAGCGACAATCACTGGACGGGCAGGCTTTTCAGTGATCAACTCCTCGCATGTCGTATTGCGAGGGTTGAAGTTCACTGGCGAGTCAACTGCCGTCAGCATGAACAACTCTCATCATATTAGGCTGACCCGCAATACATTTGCGCTTGCGCCGACGAGCAATCCAAGCGGCTTGAAATGGGTGCAATTCACAGGAGAAGCAAGCCATCATAACCGGATTGACCGCAATGAATTCGGACCTCGCACTGATCTTGGGCAAATGATCGCTTTCCAAGGCAAGGTCATGTCGCAATATGACGTCATTGAATACAATTACTTCCATGACGCCGACCATCAGTCAGTGAACGGCGGCGAGACGATTCGAGTCGGCCTGTCCGGCTCGTCGATGTCGAACGGCTTCGCTACGATTCAGTACAATTTGTTCGTCAATCTGAATAGCGATCCAGAGGTCATTTCGGTCAAGAGCGGGAACAACACCGTTCGTTTCAATACCTTCATCGACAACAGAGGCCAAGTAACCGCGCGGCACGGGCATACCAACAGCTATTATGGCAATTACTTCTTCCGTACCGGAGATAAGCCTAACGTCGGCGGCTTCCGCATCTACGGCAATGATCACAAAATTTACAATAACTACTTCTATAACATCAATAATGCCATCCATATCGATGGCGCTAATTATGATGCAGGACCGGACGGAAGCCAGTACGACTCCTCGGTGCTGACCAGGCACTGGCGCGTGTATCGGGCACAAGTTTTCCATAATACGATCGTAAACGGAACGCTCGGAATCGTCGTCGGCAAGAGCTACGTTTACGGTCCGGTGGACAGTGTTGTAGCCAATAATATTGTCGTCGGCACAGGAGGATCATTGTACAGTGATGTGAAGTCGACAAATACCTTATACGAGGGCAATATCGGCTTTGGCGATGTGCTGAGCGACGTTCCGAGAAGCACGGCCGAGATTCAGGAAGTCGATCCTCTTCTTGTCAGTCAGAATGGACTGTATAGACTGACTTCAGAGAGTCCGGCTATCGACGCCGCAACGGGCAGCTATTCGCTGGAAGTCGACATGGATGGACAACCTCGAGCAGCCAGTGATATCGGAGCGGATGAATATGCTTTGGGACCTGTTCGCACACAGCCGGTCACAACCGCAGAAGTAGGTCCGAATGCATGGACACATTTGACAGCACAGGCCGAAGGAACACAAACTGCAGGTGGTTGGTATACGTCCAACGTTGCCGTCAAACTTGAAGCCGTTAACGCAGAAATAGGCGCAGGCCGACTTGAATTCCGCGTGAATGATTCGAATACCTGGCTAGAATCACGCTCGGGTAATCCTATTATACTGACCGAGGATGGGCAAAATAAGCTTAACTACCGTTATGTTAATGAAGGAATCGCTGAGCCTGAGAAGGAGCTCATCATTGCTATCGATCGCGATGCGCCTACCTTTCAGTTGCTCGGAAATGGCTCCTCTATCGGAGCGGCATCGTCCTTCGCCGATACAGAGAATCTTGCTCTTGAGCTAAAAGCGGAAGATGCCGGATCAGGAATCTCAGCTCAGAGCTTTAGCTGGGATGACGATGCATACGTGACTTCGGCGCTTATCCCGTTAGCCGGGCGTTTGGGCGAGCATGTTATTAAGGTGTCTGTTATGGATGCGGCTGGGCATGCTGCCGAAGCTGAATATCATATAAGCGTGACTCCTACATTCGAGACGCTGCAAGACTTGCTTGAGCAGCATATTAGCGCAGGAGCAGTCAGCGGACCGTCGGTTAATCAGTTGTCCAACAGTCTGAGGCAAGCCTTGCATCACTATGAGCTCTCAAATGCGAGTGGATCCAATAAACAAGCTGTGAAATTTCTGGACAAATTTGCCGAAAATGCGAAGAACGCTCAAGCAGCCCAAGTTTCACCTGAAGCCAAAGAGTCGCTAGTCGGTTATGCGACGGCATTGACTGCGTTCCTTCAAAAGTAAAACAAAAAAAGCGCCTCTGCCTGCTTCCCCGTGTGCATTGACGATTAGGCGCGGAGAATGTCCTTGCAGCTATGAAGCGGTTCGAAAAATGCAACTGTGTTTTTAATAAGCAAGTTTAATCGAATAGACAAAGGAAGCATGATGAGCCTAGCGGTTCAACATGCTTTTTTGTTTGCCGCTTGACAACAGAAACTGTATAAACTAATATTACAGTATTGAAAAAAGTTACAGTTAAAGCGAGCAGATAAATGAGAAACGGGAGAGATGAAATAAATGAACTCAAATTATAAGCCATTGTTTGAAACTTTTGCTTTGAAATCCGGTGTTGAATTAAAAAATCGCGTCGTGATGGCGCCAATGACGAATTTTTCCTCGAATGAAGACGGAACGGTATCCAATTCTGAGCTTCAATACTATGGCCGCAGATCAGGCGGCGTGGGACTAGTCGTTACGGCCTGCATTTATGTTTCACCAAACGGCAAAGGATTTCCAGGGGAATTTGCGGGCGATAGCGACGAAATGATTGACAGCTTAAGAAGCTTGGCTTCTACGATCAAAGAAAAAGGCGCAAAGGCTGTATTGCAAATTTTTCATGGAGGCAGAGAATGCCCGCCTAGTTTAGTGAATGGCGATGTAGTAAGCGCAAGTGCTGTAGCGTCCGAGCAAAATGCAAATGGAGTTCCTAGAGCATTGCAGAATGAAGAAATCGAGGACATTATCCGCGACTTCGGAGAAACGACAAGAAGAGCAATAGAAGCAGGCTTTGATGGCGTTGAAATTCATGGCGCCAACGGTTATCTCGTGCAGCAATTCTTCTCTGCTCATTCGAATACGCGTGAAGATAAATGGGGCGGCAGTGTTGAAAATAGACTGCGCTTCCCGCTAGCGGTGGTAGATGAAGTAAAGCGTGTCGCAGCTAAGCATGCGAAGGGACCGTTTCTTGTCGGCTACCGGTTCTCTCCTGAGGAAGCGACGACACCTGGCATAACGATGGAGGATACCTTCAGACTTATAGATAAGCTTGCTGAGAAGGAGCTGGACTATCTTCATGTTTCGCTGCAGGATTTCTGGTCGCTGCCAAGGCGCGGCGCGGATGAGACGAAAGCTCGCATAGAGTGGATACAAGAGCGTGTAGGACATTTGGTGCCAATTATCGGTGTCGGCTCCATTCATACGCCGGATGATGCGGTGAAGGCTCTTGACATAGGCATTCCGCTCGTTGCGATTGGCCGCGAGCTCATCATAGAGCCGGATTGGGTCGAGAAGGTGGCCGAGGGTAGGGAATCGGAAATAAAAACAACGCTTAGCAGAGCTGATCAAGATCGTTTGGTCGTGCCGACGCCACTCTGGCAGGCTATTGTCCATACACCAGGTTGGTTCCCGCTAGGCGATTAATATAGAAGCAAACAGGCCAGAGATTACTCTGGCCTGTTTTTTTTGCTTGCTTGAAAACTAAAAATGATTTGCTAGTTGTTTTAGTACTAAAGTTATTGTATCATCATACAATAGGTTGGCAACCTAACTAAATTAAAAAAAGTAGTTTTGCTGCCAATAGGCCATAATAATAAAAATATTTAATATTTAGGAGTGCAGGGCAAATGGAGCAATTGACTCAAAAGAAAAAAGTTACAATCATGATTGCTCTGATGGCAGCGATGTTCTTCGCCGCTATCAATCAGACGATCGTGAGCACAGCAATGCCGCGGATTATTGCAATTTTAGGGGGCATAGAGTATTACACATGGGTCATCACGATCTATATGCTCACCTCAACAATTGCCACTGTATTGGTAGGGAAGCTGTCTGATATTTATGGACGTAAACCATTCCTGCTCGTCGGGATTGTACTTTTTATTATCGGTGCCTTTATGTGCGGGACATCAACGACCATTTTTCAGCTCATTACGTATCGGGGTATTCAAGGCATAGGAGGCGGTATTCTCATGTCCGCCACCGTCACAGCGGTAGGGGATTTGTTCGCACCGCGTGAGAGAGCTAAATGGACCGGCATAATGATGGCTATTTTTGGCTTCTCTAGTGTTATTGGTCCGACACTTGGCGGATTTATGGTCGATCACATCGCGTGGAAATGGATTTTCTGGATATTCCTTCCTCTTGGTCTAGTCGCTTTCGGGATGATTTGGTCGATGTTCCCGAAAACAGTTCGCAAAACAACGGAATCGATCGATTATCTGGGATCCTTATTTCTATCGCTGACCATTATTTCACTTCTGCTCGGCTTCTCATGGGCAGGAACGAAGTATGACTGGGATTCATTCGAAATTATCGGTTTGCTTGGTGCAGCGGTCGTTTTCTTAATTCTTTTGCTGCTTGTTGAACGCAAAGCAAAAAGTCCCGTGCTGCCGTTATCGATGTTTAAGAACGGCATTGTTACCATTTCGAATTCCATTGGCTTCCTCATGAATGCCGGAATGATGGGCGCAATGATGTATTTGCCGTTTTTCGTACAGGGCGTGCTTGGCATATCGCCAACCACATCAGGCTTCGTTAACATGCCAATGTCGATTGCGATGATCATCCTCAGTACGTTATCGGGTCGCTGGATTTCAAAATCAGGCAAATACAAACGTTTTGCGCTTGCGGGTATGCCATTTATGGTAGTAGGCATGCTTATGATGGCCTTTATGACTAATGTTGGCTTTGCGGTTGCAGCGATGATTGTATTTGGTATCGGCCTTGGTATTTCGATGCCTGTATTTACGTTAACGGTTCAAAACGCTGTAGCTCCTTCTGAGCTGGGTGTAGCTACCGCTACGGCTACCTTATTCCGTAACCTTGGCGGGACGATCGGAATTGCAGTAATGGGTACGGTTATGAACTCGACGTTGACAAGCAAGCTTTCGGATGCGGTAAAAGCAGGAGAAGGCCCGGATCTCTCGAAGGTAGATCCTGCTACAGCTGAGAAGCTGACGAGCTTCCTCAATCCGCAAATGCTGCTTGATCAGCCTAAGCTGAAGGAATTGCATGCAACGCTTCCTGAACAGATTCAGCCTTTATTTACTCATATTATCGAAATGGTGCGTTCGGTACTAAGCGACTCGCTTACGGTCGTATTCCTATTCGGCATGGCATTGCTGATCATTGCATTCGTTCTTGTGTTTTTCTTGAAAGAAATTCCGCTTCGTACCTCCAATGACATGAAAGCTAAAGCGAGTGTAGAACAGAGGGATAAATTAACAAAAGAGCCAGCTCTTAATTAAATAGTAAGAGAGGCTCGCAGAGGCGGGATTTCGTTGTTTGCAGCAATGCTTTCAACGAAATCCCATTTCTATATTTAAAACTCATCATTCGTTTTTACAGTCTCGAGATATTCAAAAACCTGATTAAGCAGGCTGACAAGCTGATCGCTTTGCTCCTTGCCTAAATGATCGACCATCCCTGTGAAAATAGTATTAAATCGTTCAGACGCCTTCTGGGCGAGCTGCTCGCCTTTGTTGGTTAACGTAATTTCCGTTATTCTCCGATCAGTCTTATCGGCGGAGCGCAGGACATAGCCAGCGCTAATTAAGCTATTGAGCATTTGTGTTACAGTAGGCGATGTGACTTGAAGCATTTTGCTTATTTCTGATACATTAGTGTTTGCTTTACCTTTGTCGTTGCATTGCTTTACACATATTAGCATTCGGATTTCACTGGCCTTAAGTCCTCCCCACGTTTTTTTACGCCAGTCTGCTCGTCCAAATCGTTGGAAAACATTCATTAAATCCGAAATGTTTTCATATTTATCCGTGCTCATTGATTCACCTCAGTGAATTTATTTAATCATTTAATTAGGTTACCAACGCAATTATAGTTAGATTGAGGTTAATAAGTCAATGATAGAAAAGAAATGAGGTCCAAGATGCACGATTATGAGGAATGGAAGGAGCTGTTTCCCCTTTTAAAGGGTGTTTACAAAAAGCTGAAAGCCGAATGGTACAAAGGCATGGATTGCAGCTTCTCTGTTAACCAGACGAGAATGATTCAATATTTGGATCGTCAAAGTCCGATGAAATCAACGGATCTAGCAGAGCTGCTGTTCATTACAGCTGGCGGCGTGACGCTTATCGTGGACAAGCTTGTAGAGCGTGGGCTTATTCAAAGATATCGCGGTGATGAAGATCGGCGTGTCGTTTATTTGGAAATTACAGATGAGGGCAAGCAGTATATCAAATCCTTTGAAGAAAACGACGAGGCCATCATTCGTTATATGAGCGAGCGTGTCTCGCAGGAGGATTTGGCTCATTTGAGACGGATATTTACGCTTTTTAATGATTAGCACATGCATGGAAGGGGAAAATTGCAGGATGGTTATGGATCAAATGCACAAAATGAAAGAAATGAAGCATCAGATTACACGATTTTTGATGATGTACAAGTTTGCGCTTCAAGAGCTGGAAACGAAGATAGAGATTTTGAAAGAGGAGTTTCATTTATTGCATGCCTATAATCCGATTGAGCATACTAGCTCACGCTTGAAATCGCCGAAGAGCATCTTGGAGAAGCTGTACAGAAAGCAATCTGATCTTACTTTCTCCAGCATTCGCAGCAACATTAAGGATATTGCAGGCTTGCGCATTACCTGTTCATTCATATCGGATATTTATCGCATTAAAGATATGCTGAAAAATCAAAGTGACCTAAAAATAATCGAAATTAAAGATTATATAAAAAAACCAAAGCCAAATGGCTATCAAAGCCTCCACATGATTATTGAGGTTCCGGTATTCATATCAGACCGGGTTCAGAATATTTGTGTAGAGGTTCAAATTCGGACGATCGCAATGGATTTTTGGGCTAGTCTTGAGCACAAAATTTATTATAAATATAATCAATCCATTCCGCCGCAGCTGTTGGAAGAGCTGAAGGAGGCAGCTGAATCCGCTTCCGCGCTGGATCAGAAGATGGAACGCCTCCACAATGAGATCGAAGCGATCAAGGAAGAACGCGAGGATGATATCGGGGATGAGATGATTCGCCTGCTCATGAACAATCAGAGCTTTGCGATTCCCGGCATGCTGCTCGATCTATTCGATGAGGGCGAGCTAAAATAATAGTCGTGAACCTTTTGTCAATGACATAAAGTGAAAGTAGTGCGTTACATACTACCGAACGAAATGCGTTGTTGAAGGGTGGTCATAAGGCGATGGTCATTTCCAGCTTTCAAGCATTCATTCAGGTGTTTGGCTTATCGATCTCCATGAGCTTGATAGGAGGCTTAATTGGTCATTTTGTGAAAAATGGGATTATCGAATTGCCGAAGCTCGTCATAGAATATGATGAGGCTGGATTAACGCTGTCGTCGAATTGGTTAATGAAATGGATACAGCGGGCGTACTATTTTGTTATATTCGTCATCGGCCTCAGGAACCATAGCAATGCGAAGAAGAAAATATTTTTTGATCTTGGTTTTCTAGGCGATTTGCTGATCGCGATTGGGACTGGAATACTAGCGAAAACAGCGCTTTCCATGGCGAATACAACGGATAATTTTGCGGTTGTGAGCAGTTCTTTGCTTGCTGGCTATGCTGGCTTATCCTACTTGAAGAGCAAGCAAAATAAAGAGTTCGCAGATTTGTTTCCGGAAGAAATGGATGATCAAAATCCGCGACCACCGTCGAAATAATATGCAAGTTTACTTAAGTGCTGCGTATAATGACCATAGATGAAAAAGGTAACCCTTGCGGAGCGAGTTTTTTATCTAACAAACGAATCGAATGTTTAAGATGAAAGTTTCACTCCAAAAAAATGTTTAAAGGAGGGTGGAGCGCTTGGGGAAAACAACGGTTAAAGTGACACCTGAAGAGATGCATGAGCTCAAGAAGCTCGCTGAGATTGTCAAAAACCCTCATCTTCCGATGTCTGACCGTCGTATCGCTAAGACACAGTACGAGTCCATTATTAACTTTGCGAAGAACAGCAACCGCGGCATTATATCATCTGTCTAATACGCAGCTCAATGGGATGAAGCCGTTCCTTTCCGGAACGGCTTTTTTTGTTTGTATCCTTCTCTCTTTATACAAGCCAATACCACACACGTACTGCGGCATAGATCGTCAATTGCCCGGGCTCGATGGGCGTAACGATAGAATCGGCTTGGAGAGCTCTCCTGAAGGGGATAGGTTCGGTTCCGCTTGACAGCTCTTGAACTTTGCTGGGCAATGGAGAGATAGAGGCTCCGAGAGTGTGCGATATGGCGACAGCTTTATGCCGGGCATTTTGGATGGCAAGCGACAATGCTTGCGTTTCAAAACGTTCTTTTTGAACGATGGAAAATTGAATGGACGACACCGTATTGGCCCCATGAGAAACGGCAGTATCCACAACATTTCCAATCTGGTCTACCTCGTCAAGGGTGATTTGCAGCAGATGGGTTACCTTGTAGCCCTTGAAAATTTGCTGGCCGTCTGGATAATCATACTGAATTTCAATTCGATAATCGCTCGTTTGGATATTTTCACGAGGCATATTCAATTCTTGAAGGGACTGGATGATGTTCGTCACGATTTGCGCGTTTTCCGATTGGACTTTCTGAAGGTCCATTCCTTCTGTAACGGCTCCAAGGATGATCAAGGCTCGATCTGGAGCAGCGGCAACCGTCCCTTCACCTAAAACCTCAATGGTGGGCAGACTTTTGCATGGAGCGGGAGAAGCCGGATAATAGATGGGATTACCGTACATCGCAGAGCTCCTTTCATATAAAGCGAGATAAACTAATGTATGGAGGAAAGCTCTCCAAAATTCTTGCTTCTCTGTTTCTTCTTGCATACGGCAGCAGCTAGCAGAAAATACAAAAATGGCGGGCAAGAATGAGCTCTTGCGCCGCCAGTATAATAGAAATAAGTAATTTAAGGCAAATCGATTGAAACCTCGCGCTTGCTTGCTGCGGAGCGGAGCACGCCGTCAATAATCGCCTGATTATACAAAATTTCCGCGCCAGGAATTGGGGCAGGGCGATTATCCGCAATAGCAACGACAAAGTCCTTGACCTTCTCGTCGAACAAATTAAGGCCGTGCTGGATAACCGGAATGGATGATTCGATATGCTGATCCACCACATCATGATAAAGCGTCATGCTGCCCACGCTGCCATCCCATACGCCGCTCCAAGGGCCGGTGCCTGCCGGCGTAACCTTAAGGCCGCCGTCTGTTCCGAGAAACATAGTCGCTCCAAGCGTATCCATATGCATCGCCCAGCTGATTTTGTAATTCAGCACGATGTCGCCTTCAAGGCGAACCATCGCTACGCCAAAGTCCTCCACGTCAAAATTAGCGGCTTCTCTATGGTATTTCGGGTTTGTACCAAAATGATTGGATGTATATGCCGATACGGTAAGCGGCTTCGGATAACCAAGCGCATTAAGCGCCATATCAAGCGAATAGCAGCCGATATCGGCCATAGCGCCTGCGCCAGCCAGCTCCTGCCGGATGAAGGTGCCGCCAGGCATGCCGCGGCGTCTGCCGCCGCCTGTCTCTACAAAATAAACGTTGCCAAGCTTGCCTGATTGCACGATTTCTTGAATTAACGACATGTTGGGGTCGTACCTTGGCTGGAAGCCTACGGTCAGCATTTTGCCGCTGCGCTCAGCCGCTTGAACCATGTCGATGGATTGCTGGAGCGTTACAGACATCGGCTTCTCGACAAGCACATGCTTGCCCGCATTTAATGCGTTTACAGAAGTCTCGTGGTGGGCGAAGTTAGGCGTACAGATGCTCACGCCGTCAATATCAAGCTCTAGCAGCTGCTTATGATCCTCGAATGCTGCAGCATGGACAAGACCTTCCTGCTCGATGAAGGCTTGCGCTCTTCCCGCCAAGCTGTCTGCTACCGCTACAATTTCAACATGGGGCATTTTCTTATAAGCAGAAGCATGGGCTCTAGCAATGCCGCCGCTTCCTATTATTCCAATTCGAATCGTTCTCGTCATCGTATGTCCCTCTTTTCATCGTATTGCCTTTACTTTAGCACAGCTCTACAAGCCATGAAATGCGATAAAAGGACATCGCAACTACAAAATCATGACATCGCCGCCAAACCAATTAATCGCATTTATGGCTTAGGAGGTGGGGTCAGGAGCCTGTGCAGCTGCAGAAGAATCTCTATAAAATCTTCGACAGCTTCCGGTATTCCCGGGGAGAGATTCCCTCATGGCGGCTGAAAATACGGCTGAAATAGTGAATATCGGAATAGCCGATGAGGATGCCGACGTTTTCGATCGATTGATCCGACTCTCGAAGCAGCCTTCTCGCTTCGCGGTGACGAATGGACTGCACACATTCGCTCGGCGGCATGCCGGCGATTTGTTTGAACAGCTTGGCCGTATGGTCAACGCTCAAATTCATTTTTTCGGCGATTGCCTTGTTTGTCCAGTTGGCGGAAGGCTCTGCTTCAATCTGTTCCATCAATTCAGCAAGCTTACCGCCGTGCAAGGAGGCTTGCCCGGAGGCGCGCGATAATGGCGATCGAAGCAAATGGGCAAGGATTTGGAGCATCAATGCTTTGCAGACGAGCTCATATCCGAGCGGGCGCATCGTGAACTCATGGACGAGCTGCTCCATCAATTGGACGCATACGAGAGGGGGCGTATATACCGGATGATTAGACAACGGCGCAAAACCCTCGATGCAAGGCTCAAACGTAAATTTATTAGTCTGAACGGACGCCTCGTTCACAACCATGTCGGCTTCCGTCTGAATGTCGAGCTCATCGAAAAAGTCAAAATGAATGCCCAGAAATCGAGCGTCAGGGCTGGAAACGACTTCATTTTGGTGATAGACGCCAGATGGCAAAAAGATAAGCTGTCCCGCCTCGATCTTATGGCGCTGTCCGGCCATCGTTGTAGCCGCTTCGCCTTGGCATACGTACAGCAGCTCGAAATCATAGAGTCTGCGTCTAGGAAGAACGCCGGACGGCATGCGCTGGAACTGCGCGTAATGGACGCTTGGCGACCACTCTCGAAACGTTGTCATACGAATGCTGGGATAGATGGAATCGGGCTTCTCCAAGCTGCAGGCTCCTTCCTGTGCATATTTGAAAAAGAGAACGGAATCGTCCAAATAATCGCTTTAACAGCTAAATATATTTTGTTAGAAATCGTTTATTATATACGTATTATCACATGCTCAATCGATCAGTTCAATATCACGTAATAAGTTAAAAAGCATAGGAGGCTTTCCAATGAAAAAAGGGATTAATATTTGGTCGTTTAAAAGCGACTCCACTATTGCTGATTGCATAACGACCGCCAAGAAGGCAGGCTTCGACGGAATCGAGCTGTCGTTGAACGAAACGGGTGAGCTAAGCCTGGCAGCTACGGACAATGAAATCCGCGATATTCAAAATCGGCTCGAGGAGGCGGAGCTTGAAATCGCGGGCCTCGCGACCGGCTTGTATTGGTCGTATCCGATGACAAGCGAAAACGCGGCAACGCGGGAGAAAGCGATTGATGTATGCAAGAAGCAGCTGGAGCTGGCTGCGGCGCTTGGCGTCGATACGATCCTCGTTATACCCGGCGCGGTTGGCGTTGATTTTATACCAGACAGCGAGATTGCCGATTATGAATATGCGTATGACCGGGCGCTTGAATCGATTGGGAAGCTGGTTCCTTTTGCAGAGAGCGCGGGGGTTTCTATCGGCATCGAGAACGTATGGAACAAATTTTTGCTGTCGCCGCTGGAAATGCGTTCATTCATTGATGCTCATGGCTCCGCTAATATCGGCTCCTACTTTGACGTTGGCAATGCGCTGCAGAATGGTTATCCGGAGCAGTGGATTCGAATTTTGGGCCATCGCATCAAGAAGGTGCATTTTAAAGATTATCGTCGCCAAGCAGGCGGCTTGCACGGCTTTGTAGATTTGCTGGCAGGAGACGTAGACTATCCGGCCGTTATGACAGCGCTTCGTGCGATTGGCTACAGCAATTACGTTACGGGAGAAATGATTCCGCCATACAATCATCATTCGGAACAGATCATATTCAACACTTCTAAAGCGATGGACGCGATTCTGGGACGTCAGTACTCATAATTAATAAATCTACTAGGAGGTTATAAGATGTTAAAGGTTGGATTGATCGGCTTTGGGTTTATGGGACGCATGCACTTTGACAATTATGTTCGTCTTGCTTCTGAGGGAGCGCCGGTACAGCTAGTAGCCATCTGCGATCTGCTGATCGAAGAGCTGAAGCAAGGCAAGGCGTCCGGCAATATCGCAACGGAGCAGGATGTTTACGATCTTGCTCCCTACAACTTGTATGATAGTATTGCTGCGATGCTGGAGAACGAGGAACTCGATGTCGTCGATATTACTTTGCCAACCTATTTGCATGCTGATCTAGCCTGCTCGCTGCTTGAGAGAGGGCTGCATGTCCTTTGCGAGAAGCCGGTTGCATCTAGTTCAGAGGACGGCTGGCGGATGGCGAACACGGCAAAGCGTACGGGAAAAACATTGATGATCGGCCAATGCCTGCGATTCTGGCCAGCCTATGAATATTTGAAGGCTAGCGTAGAGGATAATCGTTTCGGAGCTGTCACCGGCGGTTATTTCTTCCGGGGCTCAGGTGCGCCGAAGGGCTGGTTCCTTGAAGGTGACAAAAGCGGTGGCTGTCTGCTCGACATGCATATTCATGATGCGGATATGGTGCACTGGCTGTTCGGCAAGCCGGAGAAGGTATCGACGCTTGCTCGCAGCGTCATACCGGGAAGCGGCTATGACGTCGTTTCTACCCATTATATATATCCCGACGGCAAGGTGCTGAATGCGCAAGCGGACTGGACTTTAGAGGGTGATTTCGGCTTCTCGATGACGTATCGCGTTAATTTTGAAGGCGGCAATCTCGTATTTGAAAATGGCCAGGTGAAGGTGAATCCGAATAACGCTCCGGGCTTTATCGCTGAGTTGTCGGAGGAAATGGGCTATTACCGCCAAATCAAATATTTCATCGAATCGGTTGAGGCTGGAAAGCCAGTATCGATCTGTTCGCCGGAAAGCGCGGTAGGCACGCTTGAAATCATTGAAGCGGAGATGCGCTCGGCTGATGAAGGCGGCATATTGGTCCAATTATAAGTAGCTGCGCCCAAGAGGCGCAGCTTTTTACTTTATACCCCGTAAAGCTGCCGGTATAAGGTTGGCGTCATGCCCTCATGCTCCATAAACCTTTTGTTGAAGTAGCTGACGCTCGGATAGCCGGCATCGCCGGCAATTTGGCCGATATTGATCTCTTTGCGCTCGAGCAGCCATTGCTTCGCCATTTGAAGTCGGCAACGCGTAATAAAATCCATAGGCGTCATTTCCATGACGCTGCGGAACAGCTTGCAGAAATAATAGGGGGATACGCCGGCATGCTCGGCCCAGTGCTCCAGCACAAAGGGCTGCGTCGCCTCTTGCTGCATGAGCGGAAGCAGCTCCAAGATGCGGTTGCCGGATGTGCTCGCCTTGCTTCCCGAAATCGGGACAGCCTGCTCCACAAACACGGCGAGAATCGCGTAGGTCAGGGCAGACAGCTTCGTCGGATGGAGCATTCTATGCGTCTCCGCTTCGGCAAGCAGCTCCTCGTGCACCTGCTCCCATGCGGCAGGCTGGCGTATCGTCCAAAGCTGGCTTTTGTGAAAGCCTCGTTCGATCATATAATCCTGCAGGCCTGTTCCATAGAAATGTACCCAGCGAATGTCCCATGGATCATCCTTGCTGCTATAGTAATGCTGCCTCTGCAGCGGAAAATAAAGCACGGCCTCCCCAGCCTCAAGCGTGTGCACCTTGCCGTCCCATTCCACATACCCTTTGCCGGATACGACGTAATGAATATTAAAATTGTTTAAAGAGCCGGCTTTTCGCATCGAGTAATGCTCGGGGTGATCCCAGTAGTGGCCGACTGATTCCGGGAAACAAAAGAACGGATTCTGCGGGAGCGTAAGCAGAAGGGTTTGCCTTTGCATAGGATTCACCTCAATGACAATATTGTTATAACTTATAACAAAATAATATCATTTTATTTTTGAATGTTCTACTTTAAACTAGAGGCAAGCATAAGTTAACCGTTCCATTTCTACTTTATTTAGAAGCATTTAATGACCTGCAATGAAATCAAACGGTATGAGTAATTATGCTTACAATCACAATATAATAATAAAATAATCGCTGAGGTGAAGCTGGGATGAAGACGGATAAGCTGAAATGGGGCATCTTGGGCTGCGCGGGTATTGCCAAAAGAGCGGTTATCCCTGGCCTGAAACGGTCTGAATTAAACGAGGTTGCTGCTATTGCGAGCCGCAGCTTGGACAATGCCAAGAAAACGGCAGAAGAGCTGGATATACCGACAGCCTATGGCAGCTATGAAGAATTGCTGGCTGATCCTTCCATTGATGTCGTGTACATTCCGCTCCCGAATCATTTGCACCGGGAATGGACGATTCGGGCTGCGGAGGCGGGCAAGCATATTTTGTGCGAGAAGCCGCTAGCACTGACAGAGAAGGAAGCAGCAGAGATGGCGGAAGCTGTGGCGAAGGCTGGCGTGCTATTGTCTGAAGCTTTCATGTATAGATACCATCCAAGGTATGACATGATCAAGAAGCTGATCGACGCAGGAGAAATCGGTGACGTTCGCGGCATTCGCAGCGCATTCACCTTCAACAACGCAGGCCATAAGGAAAATGTGAGATACCGCAAGGAATGGGGCGGCGGCTCGATCTATGATGTCGGCTGCTATCCGATCAATGCCGCACGCCTGCTGCTTGGCAAGGAGCCGGAAGCGGTGACGGTGCAGGCTTTATTTTCGCCGGAGCATGATCATGTCGATATGATGGCATCTGGATTGATTGAGTTCGAAGGAGCTGTGTCGTTGACGTTCGATTGCGGCATGTGGGCGGCATTCCGCAACCCGCTGGAGGTGCTTGGCACCGAGGGCATCATAGAGGTTCCATCCGCATTCGTAACCGGGGAGCCGGGCAGCGGCAATTTCTTCGTAAGTGTTAAGGGTGAACGCCGCGAGGTCGAGGTGCCGCATGTGAACGCATACACCGCTCAGGCCGACCATATCGCTGAGGCTATTCGGAGCGGTACGCAGCTGCAATTCGGCGGCGCTGATGCTATAAGCAATATGAAGGTCATTGACGCTTGCTTGCTTTCAGCTCATGAGCGTACACGTGTCATCCTTTAACGCTGCAACTATCTAAGGAGGTAGGAATTAGTGGAATTTATTCAAATACAAGGATCGCCAAAGCCGGTATCGCGCTTAATGAAGGGCTCGGATTACTTCTATCATGATACGTACGAGAAAGCGTCAACGAATTTGGATGCTTTTCTAGCGATTGGAGGAAATTCAATCGATACGGCGCATATTTATTGCGGCGGACAAAGCGAGGAAGTCATTGGACGTTACATGCAGGAGCGGGGCAACCGCGAGCAAATCGTTATTTTGACAAAAGGCGCGCATCATAATAAAGACGGCCCGCGGGTGAGCAGAGAAGCGATACGCCAGGATTTGGCTGATAGTCTAAAACGTCTGCAAACCGATTATATTGACCTTTATGCGCTGCATCGCGATGATCCTTCCGTACCTGCTGGAGAAGTTATCGATATTCTTAATGAGCATGTGCAATCAGGCGCTGTAAGGGCGATTGGCGTATCGAACTGGACCTGGCAGCGGATTAAGGAAGCGAATGAATATGCAGCTGCAAAAGGGCTCGTAGGATTCTCGTTCAGCAGTCCGAACCTTAGTCTTGCCAAAGCGAACGAGCCGTTCTGGGCAGGCTGCGTGTCTGCCGATGCGGAGACCTGCGCTTGGCATGAGGAGGAGCAATTCCCGCTGCTGTCTTGGTCGTCGCAAGCAAGAGGCTTCTTCACAGGCCGATTCTCCCCCGAGGTACGCGACAACGCCGATCTGGTGCGCGTATTTTATAGCGATGAAAATTGGGAGCGCCTTGAGCGCGCGAAGCAGCTTGCAGCGGAGAAAAACGTCAGCGCTATCCAAATCGCGCTTGCTTATGTGCTTAATCAGCCGTTTCCGACTTGTGCCTTAATCGGCGCGCAATCAGCGGAAGAGCTTCATTCCTGCGATGCTGGCTCGCTTATTCAGCTGACCAAGGAAGAGATGGACTGGCTCGATCTGGCAACGCAAAAGGTTTAATAAGACGGATGATGGTATAGAAGAAAATAAAGGACAAAGCTACTCCTTCTGAGCAGCTTTGTCCTTTTTGTACGTTCTGGGACTAATGCCGTATGTTTTGCGAAATAAAGCAGCAAAGTGATTGTAGTTGTAGAACCCGACATCGAGCGAGGCTTCCGTGGCCGTCCGGCCCATGTGCTCCATCAGCAATGCGGCTTGCTGCAGCCGAAGCCAGTTCAGATGATCCAGCACGCTTGCACCCGTTTCCTGCTTGAAGAGATGGGAAAGCCTAGAGACGGATAGGCCAACTGATTTGGCTAAATCGTCGATTCGGATCGCTTGCTGCCTATTGCGGGATAAATATTGCAGCGCGAGCTCGATGCGCGGGTCAAGCCGCTGCTCTAAAAGCTGCGCAGAGAGCAATATAACCTCACGCAAGCCATTTTTGCAAAGCATATGCCAGAAGCTCGTCCGCTCGCGGGAATCATTCAAAATATGATGGAAGGTTTGCTGCACCCTGCTTTGCATATTGCCATCGGGAACGTTTGCGACTATGCACTGTTATATGAAACCATATTCGTCTCCTTCTCCGAATGAAAAAAAGCAGAATACCAATAGTTTTCAGCAGCAATCATTCTTCCTTAAAAATAAACGAAAGCTCTATGATTATGTCAAGAGCAATGAAATATCATTGAAGGAGAGATAGGCGATGACAAGGCAATTGAACGTTTTAACGGGTGAGCAGGTCAATCAATTTGTTGCGGATGGCTATATCGTAATAAAGGATCTATTCTCGCACGAGGACATTCGTCTCATTGAAAATACATTCGAGGGAATTAGCCATACGACAGTACCGGGCTTGTTCGAGCCGGATTTGTCAAGGGAGTGCGAGGATCCTTTAAAGCGATTTCCGCGGGTGATGCATCCCCATCGCTTTAATGACACAGCCAAACAATATATGCTGCATGAGCCGGTGATGGCTGTATTAGCTGATTTGTACATGGACGGCAATCGATGCGGCTAATGAGGAAAACGGCGGTTTGCTGGTCGTGCCAAAAACGAGCGAGCATGAGATTAGCTGCCCGGAATTAGCCGATTCCACCGAGTCCTTCACGACGCATTACGTCAAGCCGCCAAAGGATCAGAAGGCGATTCCGGTTATTATGGATAATGGCGACGTGTTGTTTTTTAACGGAAATCTCATTCACGGTGGAATTGAATTCGAAACGGCGTATCCGCACTAGAAGATGATGAACAAAAAATGAATAACTGACTGCAAGGAACGGCTGGACATGCGACTATCTTGTTGCTCAAATAGTTAGCAGCGCATAGCCGATTAAGCTGTGGCAATGGTACAATTAAAAGAAAATAGATGAATAAGGGAGAGGCGCATGGAGGCTTCTAGATTAGAGGAAATTGAGCAAACCTATGAGCAGAACAATCGGATTGGACAAATATAAACAGGCTTATTGACCATATCGGCATGAGGGAAGGGATGACAACGATGATTGTGTACGAGAAGGAAGATGCATTCATATTAATAGCGCAGCATGATCATGCACGCATTTCCGGAGATCTTGTGTCTGCGTGGCAAGGAGAATTATTTCATAGCGCCGAGCGTAGAGAAGAATTGGCCTATGCCGCATATGAGCATGACAGCAGCTGGATTGATTTGGACCGTATTCCGCTTTGGAATGATGCCGGCCATATTCCTTTCTCATTCCGCGATTTTCCAGGCAATATCCGGTTTTTCTTCTATTCCAAGGGGCTGGATCACATTCAGGAAACGAGCGAGTATGCAGCGCTGCTCGGCAGCATTCTATATACGACGCTAGCGGAGAAATTCAGAAACGAGGATACGATTGCATTCGTGGAAAAAGAGTTTGCGCGCCAGAGCGCGATTATCGAGCGTCTTCAATTGGATGTGAAGCTGCTCCAGCATCATGCGAAGGCGCTGTTGCTTTGCGATGAGCTGTCGCTATTTGCATGCATGGAGAAGCCGGGTACGCCGCGTCAGCAATATGAGTGGTTCTCGGAAGGCTTTACGTACTGGTTCGATCGCACAGGCGGCACGTCATTGATTGCCGATTGGACGGATCAGTCTACGATTGAATTGCAGCCGTTTCCGTTCAGCAGGCCAGTGGAGACGTCCTTGTTATTCAAGGAAGTGAGCAAGGATAATATTAGCAGATACGGCATTGCGCAGGCTTATGCACGCGAGCCATTGCAGGAGCTTAAGCTTCTGTTTCAAGAAAAGCGCATATAGGCTTTCGAATACGACTGTCCCATGCATTCGCTCCTTAACCATGCTTTCCACAGGCATTTTCGACGCTCATTATTCTAATTCATAAGTTAGAAATAAAATGCAACCTCAAATCATTTCAGTTGGGTGGGATTAACAGGAAAAGATCCATCTATTTTCCTAACAAGACGTCAGTTCGTTCATTTAGCTGAAAAAACGCCCGTTAATTGGAATGCTTTCAACGAAATAGGGTCAAAAGCGGGAAATTAACGGGAGAAAATCCATCTAAACCTTATTTTCGCCCAAAAATACTTGAGATAACGGGAGTTATTCCCGTTAATGCTGACTTTAGAGGGTGCAGCCCCATTCTCAGCACATCAATCGCCTACGCAGCGTTAAAATAGGGTTAAGACGGGGAAGGTTAGAAACAACAGATCATGCATATCCAAAGCTATGCACCAAGGCAGCAAATACCCCCATGCCAATTGGCATGGGGGTATCACTCTATTAGTCGAAGCGGTTAAGCCGAATTCACTTATGTGCCTGCCTTGAACAGCGTTGCAATGGAGCCGCCTTCTGTAATAATTTTGATTGCTGTAGCAAGAAGCGGCGACATGGGAAGTACGATAAATTTATCGGAACGAGCTTTGCCAATCGCAATCGTGTCGGTAATGACGACTTCGCGAATGTTCGGATGGTCAAGCTTCTCAAGCGCATTTTCCGAGAAGAGCCCATGTGTTGCACATATGTATGAATCATGTGCGCCTTTCTTCTTAAGCGCCTCAACGACGTTCACGATCGTGCTGCCCGTATCGATCAAGTCTTCGATAATGATCGGTGTCATGTCCTCGACGTCTCCGATAATATGCGTAATCTCGGACTGATTATGCGCTGGACGATTTTTGATCATGATAGCGAACGGACAATCGAGCAAGCCAGCCAGCTTTTCAGCGGTTGTTGCCCGTCCCGCATCCGGGGATACGACAACAGGATTTTTAATTTTTTTGCATCTTAAATATTCGATGATCAAATCAAGCGCCGTTAAATGATCGACTGGAATATCGAAGAAGCCTTGGATCGGATCGGCATGCAAGTCGACCGTAACAATTCGATTGGCGCCGACGGTAGTCAGCACATCCGCCACTAGCTTTGCCGAAATCGGCTCACGCGGGGCAGACTTTCTTTCTTGCCTTGCGTAGCCATAATAAGGCATGACGATATTGATGGTTTTGGCTGATGCGCGCTTAGCTGCATCGATCATGACAAGCGTCTCGATTAAATGCTCGTTAACGGGATGGGATAGCGATTGGACGATAAATACGTCGCAGGTACGGATCGATTCCTGATAGGATACATGAATTTCTCCGCTCTGATGTCTGGAGATCGCTACTTTCCCAAGTGGTACCTCAAGTTCCTTGCAGAGCTCCTCGGCTAGCCTCTCGTTTGAGGTACCGGAAAAAATTTTAACTTTTTGCATGAGATCTCTCCTTAAAACTACGGGAATCGACATTGTTTGCTCAATCATAACAAACATTGCAATGGAGGACAAATCATTAACTGAGTTTGAAAGGTATTGGATCTAATAATGAAAGGTGATAAAGTAAAACAATCTAAAATGAAGTGGAGAAGGAGATGCCGCAAGTGATCGGTCACAGCAAAATACTTTCAATTAAGGCTAATCAGTCTACAGGGGCAAAGCGAGTGTGGCTCATCATTTTACTAGGCTCATTGTCTGCATTTGGTCCGTTGTCCCTTGACATGTATTTGCCTGCATTGCCTCAGCTAACGAGCGATTACAATACGAGCTCATCGCTTGTACAATTAAGCTTAACGGCCTGTATGATTGGATTATCCGTAGGCCAATTATTTTCCGGTACGTGGAGCGATATAAAGGGACGCAGGCTGCCGCTTCTTATTTTTCTAGCTGTATACGGGCTATCATCCATCCTCTGCGCGTTCGCGCCAACCATTGGCATCCTAATCGTACTAAGATTCATTCAAGGGTTTTCCGGCTCGGCAGGAATCGTTATTTCGCGGGCTATTGTGCGGGATATGTATACGGGTCCTGAGCTTACCAAGTTTTTTGCGATGCTGATGCTGGTCAACGGCGCAGCGCCTATCTTTGCACCTATCGCAGGAGGACAGCTGCTAAAGGTTGCGTCATGGGAAGGCGTGTTTATCGTTCTTGGCGCATGGGGAGTCATTATTTTTGCAGCGGTATGGTTTGGCATGCCGGAGACGCTTCCTCCCGAGAAACGAATGGCAGGCGGCTTCCGCCAGACGTTATGCATCTTTGGTGTTTTGCTGCGCGACCGTTCGTTTATGGGCTATGCGCTGGCGCAAGGACTTGTAATGGCAGCGATGTTCGCTTACATAGCAGGATCGCCATTTGTGCTTCAAAATATTTACGGCGTAACGCAGGAAGGGTTCAGCCTGTTATTTGCCCTAAATGGTTTAGGCATTATTTTATTCAGTCAGCTGACAGGGCGTTTCGCGGCTAAGGTTGGAGAGAAGAAGCTATTCGTCATTGGCCTCGCTATAGCAGCGATAGCAGGAGCAGCACTGCTTCTTATGATCATTGCAAAAGCGCCGCTTGTTGCGATTCTTATTCCGTTGTTCTTTGTTGTATCAAGCGTAGGGGTGATCAGCACGACGGGCTTCTCTCTAGCGATGCAGAAGCATGGCCATGCAGCAGGAAGCGCGTCCGCGCTGCTTGGGCTCATGTCATTTACCTTTGGCGGCATTATGGCGCCGCTTGTGGGTCTCGGCGGTAGCGCAAATGCACTGCCAATGGGCATATGGATCGCCATTTCCGAGCTGGGCGCCGTGGCCTGCTATATCTTTCTCATCCAAAAACCGATCAAGAAGCGTTAGCGCCTAGCTGCTGCCGTTCGATGAAACAGTGAATGCTGCTTCATTGAACTGCTCTTTTTTTTGCTGCAGCGCAAGGTGTATAATGTGTGCTTAGAAGGGAGTGGGAGCATGTCGCAAGAGATTAGAGCTTACGAGCTGGTCGCATTGAAGGAAATAGCGGAGATGCTTAACAGTACGAACGATATGGATCAAATGCTCAATGACGTGCTCGTCAAGCTGCTTCAGGTCACAGGCTTTACCACGGGCTGGATATTTGTAATCGATAATCGACGCGATAATCTATGCGTTGCAACACATAATTTGCCGCAAGGGCTAAAAGCGAATAATCAGGCGGTCATGTGCGGCTCGGAATGCTGGTGCGTGGAGAGCTACAAGCAGCACAAGCTGCATCAGGCCGTTAATATTATAGAATGCTCTAGAATTACATACGCCAATACGCATGGGTTTGGAGACACGGAGGGCGTATCCCATCATGCGACAGTACCGCTAAAAGCTGGATTAGATCAGTTTGGTCTGTTAAACGTCGCGCATGCGGGGAAAGTGCGTCTGACAGAGGAGGAGCTGGCGCTGCTGCAGGCGGTAGCTTACCAGATCGGGACGGCGATTAAACGAATCCGGCTGTATCAGGTGCAGGAGCAGCACGCGCTGCATTATGCCAAGCTCGGCGATGTCATCCAAAAAATCAACGCGATACAGGATATTAATCAGCTTCCGCTTCAAGCGGTAAGGCAGATCGGCGATACGTTTCATTGGCAGCATGTGTCGCTATTTATGTATGAACAGCAGCAATTATCGCTTCGTGCGCATTATTCGGATAATCAAGTCAAAAAAGAGTGGCTGTCGCTCGCGATCGATCAAGGGGGACCGGTAAGCACGGCGTTCAGTGAAAATCGTCTCGTAAAGCTATCGGATTGCCATGAGGTGCCTCGCTCGAGTCTATCGACCATCGGCATACCTCCCTTCTCGTCTGCGGTGGCGATTCCCCTCCGGATAAGAAGCCGCCCGATAGGCGTGCTGTTTATCAGCAGCCAGCTCGGCAAGCAGTTCGATGATTACTTGGAGGATTTCATGTACTCGCTTGGCGATCATTTTACGCTAAGCGTAGAAAATCTACGCGTATACGAGCAGCGGCGGGAGCTGGCTCGCATGGAGGAGAGGAACCGGATGGCAAGAGACTTGCATGATTCGGTCATCCAGAAGGTATTCTCGCTATCCTTCCTTGCTAAAGGCGCCGAGACGGTGCTTGCAGGCAAGGAACCGATTGTGGAGCGATCCCTTCAAGAAATCAGGCAGCTGTCTCAGGAAGCCTTGAAGGAGATGCGGACACTCATATGGCAGCTTCGGCCTGCGGGGCTGGAGCATGGGCTGATCACTGCGCTTAAGCAATACGGGAAAAGCATGGATTTGACCGTATATGAGCAGGTAGAGGGGGTACGGGAGCTGCCGCGAGCGATCGAGGAAGCCTTCTGGCGAATCGGGCAAGAGGCTTTAAATAATGTGAAGAAGCATGCGGATACGAATGCTGTATATGTTCGTTTGGTGAAATCGGAGCATGTTGCGAGCATGGAAATTATGGATAAAGGGCGAGGCTTCTCACCTGAGAAGCGGAGAGGTAGGCTGTCGATGGGTATGCTCTCCATGCGGGAGCGTGCGGAAACGCTAGGCGGCGAATTATCGATCAAGAGCGGCAAGGGGCAGCCAACGGTCATTCAGGCTACGATACCGGTTGCGAAAGAAATGGAAATGTGGGACGAGGAATGAGGTGCGGCTGTGAAAATAAAAATTTTGCTGGTAGATGATCATCTTATCGTATTAAAGGGTATTTCGTTCTTTCTGAGCATGCAGCCTGATTTCGAGCTGGTTGGCGAAGCGCATAACGGACAGGAAGCGGTTAAGAAAGCAGCCGAATTGCTGCCTGATATCGTATTGATGGATTTGAATATGCCCATTATGGACGGCATTGAAGCAAGCAATCTCATTGCCCAAAACAATCCTGCAATTAAAGTGCTGGTGCTGTCAAGCTTCTCGGACCGCAGCCATATTGTTCCAGCGCTGCAATCCGGGGCAATTGGTTATATGCTGAAGGATGTGGAGCCGGATCAGCTTGCAGAAGCAATTCGAAGCGCCTATAAAGGCAATGTTCAGCTGCATCCGGACATTTCAGCCGCGCTGCTTGCACAGATGGCTCCTCAGGCAGAGGAGGTTAAGAAGCTTCCTAGCCGCGGGTTAGCCGAAATATTGACGCCAAGGGAGCTTGAGGTGCTGCAACTGCTGACAAAAGGAATGAGCAACAAAGATATCGCACACGCTCTGACGGTTGCCGAGAAAACCGTTAAGACGCATGTGAGCAGCATTTTGAGCAAATTGAATTTGACGGATCGCACGCAAGCTGCGTTGTATGCGGTACAATTGATGAATGGCAGCGATTAACGCAAGAGTTGTACGACTATAGTCTTAAGACTAGTCCTCCGCCTTAGGCGGTTTTTTTTTGACTATTTTTCGGTCTAATTGCCGATGCTGCCGACATCAAAACTTAATACAATAAAGGTACTTACAAAAAGTAAATACAATTCAGCCTTGGAGGGAAAAAATTATGAGTACTGTACTATTTATTAAAGCAAACGATCGTGGAATCGAGCAGGCAACAAGCGTTAAGCTATACCAAGCATTTCTGGACAGCTACACAGCCAGCCACCCAGAAGACACAATTGTTGAGCTTGATTTGTTCAAAGAAGAATTGCCTTACATGAACGCTGATATGATCAACGGAAACTTTAAAGCAGCGCGCGGCTACGATCTGACTGCAGAAGAGCAAGCAGCCGTACAAGTATCCGATAAATATATCAACCAATTTCTTGCAGCAGACAAAGTCGTATTCGCATTCCCGCTTTGGAACTTTACCGTTCCTGCAGTATTGCACACTTACATTGACTACCTTTCTCAAGCTGGCAAAACATTTTCTTACACAGCTGAAGGTCCAGTCGGCCTGATTACTGATAAAAAAGTCGCATTGCTTAACGCTCGCGGCGGTATTTACTCTGAGGGTCCAGCGGCATCAGTTGAAATGTCCTACAACTTCATTCGTACTGTAATGGGCTTCTTCGGTGTCCAAAACGTAGAAAGCATCATTATCGAAGGCCACAACCAGCTTCCTGATCAAGCAGAAACGATTGTTTCTACTGGTCTTGAGCAAGCTAAGAAAGTAGCTGTAGGCTTCTAATAAAAAGATACAACCATAAGCAGCAGATCTATCGTCAAAGCTGCTAATAAACTCCACAAATCATGCGCAACGAGCCTTTAGAATCGTTTCTAAGGCTCGTTTTGCGTTTTTCGTGCTGGAAGGAAGCCGTAATCTTTTTCGATCACCTCTTCTTAGTCGAACATCCTTAAATCATTTTTAGACACTTTCACCCCCCATTCGGTAAAAAATAGAAAATTAACGGTAGAAAATCCTGCTAACTTCCATTTTCACCTAGATTTTATTGGAATAGCGGGATTTTCCAATTAATTGTACAGCCATGATATTTTGGACGGCTGGACGGGTCGGAAGATGGGTTGGACATTAACAAATGAGAGTGTATCCAACAAAAAAAGGTTGACTTAGCAGCGTTGCTAATGTTTTTATTATATAGACCGATCGCTATAATCGAGGGGTGAATGAATACGGAAAAACCAAATACCCGCCAAAATATTTTGGATACAGCATCAAGGCTTTTTTTCACAAAAGGGTATCATGCTACAGGATTAAGCCAAATTATTAACGAGAGCAAATGTCCAAAAGGCTCCTTGTATTATTATTTTCCAAAAGGCAAGGAAGAGCTGGCGCTGGAATGCATCGCGTGCACCAAGGCGTTTGTTATCGAGCGGTGGAAAACCAAATTTGCAGCATTTGAGGACCCGTCCGATGCGGTGCAGGCATTCGTTCACGATATGGGGGAGGATGCCGAAAAATATGATTTTCAAGGCTTCATGCCATTTAGCTTCTGGATGGCTGTGGAAACCTCTGCCATTAGCGATAAGCTGAGATCTGCGGGGCAGGATGTGTTTGCCTCCTGGGAGGCCGTCATCTCAGGCAGGTTGATTTTCACAGGCATGGATGAGGCAAGAGCAGAGGAAGTAAGTGTCGTCTTAGTCTCGTTGCTGGAAGGTGCGCTGATCCTCGCTTTGACGAAGCGAGATAAGCAGCCGTTAATTTCTGCGGCGAAGTGTGTGCCCTATTTGATTAATCAATGCCCATCTCTATGAGAGGTCATCAATAAAAGAGAGATTGAATGTAGGAGAGTGGAGAGCTTGCAAGCAACAATGGCAGCAACGCATCAAAAAACGGAACAGAAATATAAAGTCATCCCCATCATGATTTCATTATTATTAAGCGGCTTTGTCGGTATGTTCAGTGAAACGGCTTTAAACGTGGCGCTTAGCGATTTGATACGCGTATTCAACATAACGGCGCCGACCGTTCAATGGCTGACAACCGGATACCTGCTTACGCTTGGGATCTTGGTCCCCGTCTCGGGACTCTTGCTTCAATGGTTTACGACTAGACAGCTATTTATAGCGGCGCTAAGCTTTTCCATACTCGGTACGCTTGTAGCGGCGCTTGCCCCAAGCTTTGAAGTGTTAATGGCGGCGCGTGTCATTCAAGCCGTAGGCACTGCTTTGCTGCTGCCGCTTATGTTTAATACGATACTCATTATTTTCCCTGCTGAAAAAAGGGGAGCGGCGATGGGTGTTATCGGGCTCGTCATTATGGTCGCGCCTGCCGTAGGCCCAACGATTGCAGGTCTTCTCATTGAAAATTTGAGCTGGCATTGGATTTTCTGGTTATCGCTGCCGGTCTTAATTATTGCTTTATTGTTCGGGATTATGTATATGCAGAACGTATCCACGATTACGAAGCCTAAAATTGATGTCATGTCCCTCGTGTTCTCAACGCTTGGCTTTGGCGGCATCGTGTTTGCCTTCAGCAGCGCGGGCGAAGGAGAAGGCGGCTGGAGCAGCACAAAAGTGATCGCTTCGATGATCGTCGGTCTTCTGGCGCTTGTCATATTCGCTATTCGTCAATTGACGATGAAGCAGCCGATGATGAATTTGCGGGCATTTAAGCATCCGATGTTCGTTGTAGGTACGCTAATGGTGTTTATTTGCATGATGGTTATTTTATCATCGATGCTCGTATTGCCCATGTATTTGATCAGCGGACTCGGTCTTAGCGCATTAACGGCAGGACTTATCATGCTGCCAGGCGGACTTTTGAACGGGATTATGTCACCGATTATGGGCAGCTTGTTCGATAAATTCGGACCAAAATGGCTCGTTATTCCGGGGCTTGTTATCGTTGCCGCTGTGCTATGGTTTTTCTCTGGCATTACGACAGCATCCACGATTGCACTCATCATTGTGCTTCATTCCTGCTTGATGATCGGGATCTCCATGGTGTGGATGCCTGCTCAGACTAATGGTCTTAATCAGCTCCCGCCTGAGCTTTACCCGGATGGAACAGCGATTATGAACACCCTCCAGCAGGTTGCTGGCGCAATCGGCACAGCCGTTGCCGTAAGCATCATGACTGCAGGTATGAACAGCTTTATGAAGGGCGTGGATGATCCAACCGATCCTGCCAATGCGCCGCTCGCGATGACAGCGGGCATCTCGGATGCATTTATATTCGCTATGATCGTAGCTATTGTCGGCTTGATCGTCGCTTTCTTCATTAAACGGGTTCATGTAGGCAAGAGCAAGCAGCATTAATCGATAGGCACGAACCAAGAAGATTCGACCGTCACATGCGATCGAATCTTCTTGCTCGTTAACAGGCAATCTGTTATAGACAAACCACTGCAATCCCGATATGATTGATTAAACAATCGAATAATGATAAAGAAAAGGTGCAGACAAGTCGTTTTTTTGTTTGCTTAATAGGGAAGTCCGGTGCAACGCCGGCGCGGTCCCGCCACTGTAAGTGAAGAGCGATTCTCTAAACAAGCCACTGTCCGATCAAAGGATGGGAAGGCAGAGAAGCGTGATGACGCACGAGCCAGGAGACCTGCCTTTTCTTATTTTGTTTCCTATTCTTCGGGGGTAAGAATGAGGAGGCGTGATCGAAACGCAGCACATATCGTATCCTATTTATATGCTGAACTGATCTTTAATTTGACATGCAGATCCCTTTCAAAGAGGGATCTTTTTTTTGTTTTAACAGCGTTGTTTGATTAGTTAGGTTGAAAGGGAGCAGAGAGAAGACGATGGTTGTGAATAGTAAAAGATGGTTTTCCGGCTGCATCATACTCGTACTGATTATTGGTATGTTAGCTGGCTGCGCCGCACCGGGGCAAGAGGTGAATGTACAGGCGAATCAGACGCAGGAAGTCGGTGCATCGCAAGGCGATCAAGCAACGAATGCCGGCAGCAAGGAACAGCCTTCAGCGACAAGCGAGGCAGTGAAATCCGAGGCGGCTGCCCCGGCAGCTGAGCCAAAGTCGACTTCGACGGACAGCACAGAAAATAAGCAGCCTGCGGACGCCGCAGGAGATAAGCCGGCAACAGCTGCGCCAAAGCCTGACGCTAACCAGGTCAAAGCTCCCGCAGCGAAGGAGCAGATTACTTCCCCTTCAGCGATTCCAAGTGCCACGGCGAAGCCGGTTAAGACGGATGAGCCTGCGCCTGCCGTAACGCCGCAGCCAGCGAATATCGTGACCATTTCGATTGTAGCGGACGAAGAGACGGGCACTGTGCTTGAACCGACCGCCATCGAGCTCAAAAAGGACGATACGGTGCTTGAGGTGTTGAAGAGAATTACCCGGAAAAATAAAATTCAGATGGAGTACAAAGGTTTAAAAGCAGCGGCGTATATTGAAGGGATCGATAACGTATACGAATTCGATCACGGCGCGAAGAGCGGCTGGATGTACAAAGTAAATGGCGAATTTCCCAACAAAAGCGCTGGTGCCTATGCGCTCAAGGAAGGCGATGTTATCGAGTGGCTGTACACGATTGATCTCGGCAAGGATCTAGGAGCTGAATATGAATGAATACCGCCTTCGGTTCCGTACATCCGATCACAAGCTTCAGCTACTACGCGGGTGCGATCGCTTTTAGCATGCTTCTCTTCCACCCTTTATTTCTACTGACCTCGCTTGCTGTGGTCATGCTCGTTATTATTGTTCACGGCGAAGGGAAGCGGCTGCTTAAGCTGCTTCCTTATTATGTGCTGATGGGCGGCTCCGTCGCTGTTCTCAATCCGCTTTTTTCGCATCGCGGGAGGCATATTTTATTTTATTTCATGGATCAGCCAATTACGCTGGAAGCGATTTTGTACGGAGTGACGATGATGCTTTCCTTATTAGGGATTTTACTTGCATTCGTATCGTTTCAGCATATCGTCACGACAGACAAATGGATGTATTTGTTTTCCCGCGTGCTTCCGCGAACCTCTCTGCTCACGTCAATGTCGATTCGTTTCGTGCCGCTTTTTTTGCGAAGGCTGGAGCAGATTACAACCGTACAGCGGACAAAGGGCGTATCGATCATGGAGGGCAGCCTGCGGAAGCGCAGCAAGGACGGCATGCTGCTCGTTCGCGTGTTATTGACCTGGTCGCTTGAGGAAGCGCTGCAGACGGCGGATTCCATGAAAGCGCGCGGTTATGGCGCGGCTAAGCGGAGCTCGTACGTCATATACCGCATGGATCGAAGAGACGGATATACGCTCTTATTTTTAACTGCGATGGGACTTGCATGCCTATGGGGCTGGGCACAGGGCTTTGGCGTGCTGACCATTTATCCGCGGCTCGAAACGATGCAATTTCACCGAGGGGAAGGTTTTGCATATGGGTGCTACTGTGCTTTCCTGCTAACCCCGGTCGTACTCGAAGGAATGGAGAGAAGGTCATGGAAGTCATTCAAGTCAATCAATTGACGTTCCGCTATCCCGAAGCAAAGGGGGCGGCGCTGGACGAAGTATCGTTTAATGTGAAGCAGGGCGAATTCGTCGTTTTATGCGGCGCTTCGGGCTGTGGGAAAACGACGCTGCTTCGGCATTTGAAAAAAGAGACACTTCCGGTAGGCAAACGCTCTGGCTCCGTTATGTATAATGGTGTTTTGCTGGATGAGCTCCCTGCGATAGAGGCGGCAGAGCATATCGGCATGGTCTTCCAAAATCCCGAGAATCAGATCGTGATGGACCAGGTGTGGCATGAGCTTGCTTTTTCGATGGAAAATGTCGGTTATGAGCAGGCGGTTATGCGCAAGCGTCTAGCTGAGATAAGCCATTTCTTCGGTCTTGAGGAGCTGCTTTACAAGTCCGTGCATGAAATATCGGGAGGCCAGAAGCAACTGATAAATCTTGCCTCCGTCCTGCTGCTGCAGCCGAAGCTGCTTCTGCTGGATGAGCCGACCTCGCAGCTTGATCCGGTTGCTTCGCGTGATTTTTTGCAGCTGCTTTACCGCTTGAATCAGGAAATGTCTATGACAGTCATCATTAGCGAGCACCGGCTGGAGGATGTTATCCCGCTTGCAGATCGAATTGTTATGCTGGAGGGCGGCAGAGTAAAGTACAACGCTGCCCCGAGGGAGCTATGCCAATCGATCTTAGCAAATGAAGCAGCGACAAATGATATGTCGTATTTGCCTTCCGTCACGAAGCTGTTTTTGTCAGCTCATGCGTCAAGCAAGCCTATTGCAGCTCAAGATATTCCGCTTACGGTGCGGGAAGGAAAGCAGTGGCTGGCTGGCCAAGGCGGAATAAAGCCGGATTTATCGCAGCATGAACATAATCGCGAACACCAATTGCAAGGTGAGAAGCAATGGCTGCTAGCCTGTGATGAAATTACGTTCAAGTATGAGAAAACGGGTTCAGAGGTGCTGAAGAAGCTGTCGCTTAACGTGTACAAGCATGAGTTTTTGGCGGTGCTTGGCGGCAACGGGGCCGGAAAAACGACGATGCTGCAGATGATGGCTGGACTTTTGCAGCCGCAGCGAGGCAAGGTGAAGCGGGAGAAAAATAGCAAGGTAGGCTATTTAGCTCAAAATCCGCTCCTCTACTTCAGCTACGATACCGTTGAAGAGGAGCTGCAGCGAATGGCCGATTACGCGGGACTCGCGGATCGTGAGCGCAAGATCGCAAGCGTCGTAGACGCACTCCAGATCGCCGCAATATTGCCGATGCATCCTTATGATTTGAGCGGCGGGGAACAGCAGCGAGCAGCGCTTGCGCTGGTGCTTCTTGGAGATCCTGATGTGCTGTGCCTCGATGAGCCGACGAAGGGACTTGATCCTATTGCGAAGCAGAGAACAGCGGAGCTGCTGCAGCAGCTTTGTCAATTAGGCAAAACTATTGTCATGGTTACGCATGATATTGAATTTGCCGCTGAGCATGCGACGCGCTGTGCGATGCTGTTTGACGGAGCGATAGCAGCGGAAGCAGCTCCGGCAGCTTTTTTTGGAACCAATTATTTCTATACGACGGCCATCAACCGAACGGTTCGCGAATGGCTTCCGGATGCCTTGACGACCAAGGATGTGATCGATCGATGGGCAAATTAAAGCTTTGGTTTCTCGCTAGCATCGGGCTGTTCATTGCAGCCATGGCGTTATCGGCAGCCATTACAGATGAGCATTACCTGCTGCTGAGCATTGTGCTGCTCTTTGTAACGATGCTGCCTTTCTTTGCAAGGTTTGAGAGACGGACGATTGAAGCCCGCGAAATCGTCATTCTAGCTGTACTGGCTGCAATTGCTGCCGTTAGCCGCGTGCCGTTCGCGCCATTGCCAAGTGTACAGCCTACTTCGTTCGTGATCATTATTGCGGGAATCGTGTTTGGCGCGGAGTCGGGCTTCATTATTGGAGCAATCGCCGCGGTAGTGTCAAATATTTTTCTTGGACAGGGGCCGTGGACGCCGTGGCAAATGTTTTGCTGGGGCATGATTGGGGCTACTGCAGGCTGGCTTCGCCATACTTGGCTCATCAAAACGAAGATCGGCTTGCTTACATTCGGCTTTGTGTGGGGCTTTCTGTTCGGCTGGATCATGAATATATGGTATATCATTGGCTTGCCTGATGCGCTGAGCTGGAATTTGATTATTATCGCCTATATTCAAAGCTTTTATTTTGATCTTGCGCATGCGCTGTCAAATGTGTTCTTCCTTGCTGTGTTTGGCAGCAGCTGGATCGCTATTTTGTCTCGGTTCAAGAAGAAGTATGGCTTATTGGATTCGTAACATTCATTGTATAAAAAATCAGGCGCCAGCAATTATGCTGGCGTCTTATTTGTTGCTTAAATTGGTTGGGTAAAATACACGCCAATTGGACGGTTACAAGTGGGGGAGATCCATTTATGATTGTCTTATAAGGTGAGTTGAATATCATTGGCTGGATTTAAGAAGGAGACGGCGAAGATGAACGAACGAAACGCAAGGGTAGCTGTCGTTCAGGCAGCTCCGATATTATTCGATAAATGGTCCGCCTTTCACAAAATGGCAGGCTATGCCAAGCAAGCGCAGGCACAAGGCGCCAAGCTGCTGCTTTTTCCCGAGGTATTTATCGCCGGCTATCCAAGAGGGCTCTCCTTCGGCGCCCGGGTCGGAAGCAGAACGATGGAAGGACGCGAGGACTTTGCACGCTATTGGGAAAGCGCGATTGATGTTCCCGGAACGGATACCGATTTGCTTGGAGAAGTCGCGAAGGAAGCTGGCGTTTATTTGATCGTAGGCGTTGTGGAGCGGGATCAGGATTATAGCCGTTCAACGCTTTACAATAGCATTATTTATATCGGACCGGACGGCAGGTTGCTTGGCAAGCATCGGAAGCTGATGCCGACCGGCTCGGAACGGTTGCTTTGGGGACAAGGCGACGGGAGTACGCTTACCGTAATTGATACTCCATTTGGCCGAATCGGCGGGTTAATTTGCTGGGAGAACTATATGCCGCTTGCCAGAACGGCCTTGTATGCGAAAGGGATCGATATTTTAGTAACGCCAACAGCAGATGCAAGAGATACATGGCAAGCAACGCTGAAGCATATAGCATGCGAAGGGAGGTGCTACGTATTGTCGAGCAACCAGTTTGTTACAAAGGACTCTTATCCAGCGGATCTAAATGGCTATGCGGAGCTTGCGCAGGACCCGGATACGCTATGCCGGGGAGGAAGTGCAATCGTTGGCCCTTTGGGTGATTATGTAACCGAGCCGGTATATGGGGAAGAGACGATTTTGTACGCGGATTTGGATATGTCGCTTGTGACCGCAAGCCGCTTTGATTTCGACGTTGTCGGCCACTATAACCGTTCGGATATATTTCAGCTTCACGTGAACGAATCGAAGCAAAGCATTGTAACCTTTACTTGATTATATTGATGAGGAGGAACTCAAATGGAAGTACCAGTTGGCGTATGGATCGCTTCTGCGATTATTGTCGTTATTTTAGCATGGATTACATTTTGGATTACGAATAAGGCATACTCCCGGAGATGGGAAGACCAGGATACCGAGACGAAAGGCAAACACTATTAGCCAGAAGCGGCTTTATTCGTGTCATTGAAGCGAAGCTCCCATGGCTTTGCATTTAATGCTACAATAGGAGAAAAACATGAGGGGACGAAATCGGGAGCATAACCAAGAGAGATGCCCCGGACAAACTGATGGATGAAACAGAACCTCTTGTCACTAAGCAATGCGCCAGCTGCAAGGAAGAGAAGCCGCTCTCCGAATTTTTGCGGCGAACGGGCAGACGCTCAAGTGCCGGATCGCGCCGCGGCGCATGCCGGGCTTGCAGAAAGGCGAAGGCTGCTGTCGCCCCTTTGGCTGCAGCTGCACCATTGGCAGCTGTCGCGGCCAAAGAGAATGTAGTGAAACGACGCAGCGCTCAAGCATCCAAACCACAGCCTTCTTCGCCTCCAAGGCCTTCCATCCCATTACCGAATGACCCCGCCGCTCTAAAAACGACTCGGCAAGGGACGATTTGGATGAGAGGCAAGACGGATAAAGGTCGGCGGTGGTATCAAGAAATAGACCTGGAGCTGGCGATAACGCTCGTGAAGGAGCATGCTGCGGTTATTGTCAACCGGCATACGATTCGAAGATTGTTCAGCAACAAGGATTTTCGGCGCTATATTTTGGAGCGGGACGAGCATACCTGTTATTTTTGCGGACAATTCGGAGATACGATCGATCATATGCTGCCGCGTGCCAAGGGAGGGCATACGACGCCAGTCAATTGTGTCTGCGCGTGCAATGCTTGCAACCAATCGAAGGCGGATCAGGATATCGAATCGTTTATGAAATTCGAAGAGATTACCCCAGAATAACGGTTAACGACGCGAACAAGGGGATGAGGAGGAATACCTTGCTTCCAAGTCCATGGGGATGCGCCCTCTAGATTCAGCATTAACGGGAAAAACTCCCGTTATTTCAAGTGTTTTTGGGCGAAAATAAGCTTTAGATGGATTTTCTCCCGTTAATTTTTCGCTTTCGACTCTATTTCAGTGAAAGTGCTCCGATTAACGGGAGTTTTTCCAGCTAGATGATCGAACTGACGTCTCATTAGGAAAATAGATGGAGATTTTCCTGTAAATCCACCCAACTGAAATGATTTGAGGTTGCATTTTATTTCAAACTAACGGGTTAGAACAATGAGCGATGGAATAAACGAAAATAACCGATGTGGAAAGCAAGGTTAAGGAGCGAATGATAGGAATAAAAAAAGGACCTCGTCCCCACCTAGCAGTGGGGGTTAAGAGGTCCTTTCGCTTAAATATTGGGATGTTCACATTCCGTGCGAACTCTTTTGGGTCAGCCCTTTTGTGACCGGGAAATTTAATTTCGAATCATAACCTCAGCTTGAATGAGCGTTTTTTCATAGCTTGTGCCGGGGTTGAGAATACGCCATAGCATTTTATCGACTGCACGCTTGCCCAGCAGCTCCTTATCCACATTCACCGTGGCAAGGAAAGGGATTTGCGGATGCGTATTGTCGAAGCCGGTAAATACGAGCGTTTCGGGGATAGCCATTCCTGTATTCTTCATGGTTTCCAGCGCGAATAATGCAAAAATATCGTTGGCGCAAACGAATACTTCAGGCAAGCCATGCTCCAAGACAGCAGCCTTAAACGTATCGTGAAAGGTTTCAATTTCTGGTCCCATTAGCGAAGGGATTTGCTTCAGCTCGATGTCGTGATCCTCAAGCGCAGAGCGGAAGCCAAGATAACGCTCGTAAAAGCTTTGCGCATCTCTAATATTGCCCAAAAACTGATAGCTCTTGTAGCCCTTCGTAATAACCGAGTTCATTATTTCTCTCATGCTGGACAAGTTGTCGGTAAAGATAGAGTCGCAATGAAAGCATGGATCGAAATGATCGACCATAACGACAGGAATGCCTAACCGCTTAATATCCAGCAAAACAGGTGTCGAAATGGATCCGACTGTTATGATGCCTAGTATGGCTTCAGGATTTAAAAGAGAGAACATAGAATCATCCGTAGGCTCCGTTAACGTTAAAATATTAATGCCCTTCTGATTCAGCCTGGCAGAAATGCCGTTAAATATCGGCCCCCAATACAGCGATTCGGTGTTCTGATAACGCACGTTCGGAAAGAGCACGAGAATCGTCCCCGTCCAGTTCCGCTTATCGGTGTCCAGAAGCTCGCTCGGAGCAGGAGCAGCTTGCGAGTCCTTAAAGTAACCAAGCTGTCCTGCCGCTCTCAATATCAATTCCCTTGTTTGTGGGCTGACTCCAGATTTGCCGGACAATCCCCTTGATACAGCAAACTTCGACAGACCAGTAAAATCAGCTATTGATTGAATCGTTACTTTACGCCGCATATCTGTCATCCTACCTTACTCATATTGTTTTGTTTTCGAGTTTGTTATTTTGTTATGTGACTAAATATAGCTGTTTTTTTGGTTAAAAACAAGCTTCAGAACAGAAAAGATGGGCCTTTATGGCTATTTTTTCACCCGTTATTTAAAATAACAACAAGAAAACAATTGACCATAATTGTTTTTGGTGATACATTCGTTATGCAAAACAAATATAACAAATAACAAAACAAAAACAAGGCGGTGGTTTGAAAGGGAGCAAGGCAGTCGCTTTTTTTATTCATTTATGCAAGCGCTTTATTAATGGATGCTTTTTGTTCAATATCCACTGATGAATGTAAAATTGGGAGGTTTGGTCATGAGAAAAATACAAGGATTATCCGTTCTCGTATTATGTTTAATGCTTATACTTACAGCTTGCAGCGGCGGCAATAGCGGAAATAAAGAAAACAACGCAGCACCAAAAGAAAGCGCTGCCACAGAGGCGACTGCAGCGCCGGAAGAGGCGGCCGCAACACCGGAGCCGGTCGATATGGGCGGCCGCGTCATTAAAGTAGCAGCATGGTGGGACATGAAGCCCGCTGGGACAACTACATCTGAGAAAGCACGCCTAGCGAAAATCGAAGAGGTTGAGAAGAAATACAACGTCAAGATTGAATTCGTAAACGTGCCATTTGAAGAATATATGCCAAAATTTACAGCGACAATTCTATCGGGCGAGCCATTCGCCGATATCGTGCAGATGGAGTACAAATCGGCATTGCCTGCTATTTTGAAAGGGCAGCTGCTTCCTCTTAGAGAATTCACGACTAATGCCTCGAACATAAACGGCGAAGCGAATCTAATCGCGAAGTCGCCTCCAATTGCAGGTCAAGAATATGCGTTCGACGATCCGGGTTCGGGCGGCACGGGGATGCATTATAACCGTGACCTATTCAAGAAGCTTGGACTTCCAGATCTGCAAGAGCTGTATACGAGCGGTCAATGGAACTGGGATAAATTTATGGAAATCGCCAAGCTTGCAACGAAGGATACAGACAATGACGGCAAAATCGACGTTTACGGCTATTCCGGCTGGTCGCATGATTTATTCCGCAACCTCGCTGCAGCAAACGGCGGTTTTATCGTTAACGAGACAGACGGTACACAAGGCTTCACAGATCCAAAAACGATTGAAGCGGCAGAGTTCGTTAACCGCATGTACAATGTCGAAAACGTTGTAAGAGTCAAATCAGGAAATAAAACGAACTGGGAAGAGTCGAATACGTTTAAAGACGGCGATGTGGCCATGTTTATATCCGCAGCATGGAATCTAGGCGGTTTAACGTTCGATATCGGTGTCGTTCCGATGCCGAACGGTCCTCAAGGCAGCCCAGAAGTGACATTTGCGAACAATGCCGCAGCAGCTAAGTTTATTCCGAAGGGCGTGAAAGACCCGCAGCTCGTCTATCAAATTTATGAAGAGACGTTTGATATTCCAAATACGCAGGAGTTCCCAAGCCAAGAATGGCTGGAGAGTCTCTACAACCACGAAGAAGATATCCTTATGACTCGCGATCATATTAACGGTACAGGGCAAATTTTGCTGGATGATGCTTATCCGGACTTCCCGACTGGGAAATTCATTGAAGATATTGTTGTGAACAATCAATCGGTAACCGCAACCGCTGAGAAATACAAGCCTGAAGCAGAAGCTTCTATCGCCAAGCTGGGCAAGTAATTGATCATTATGGTCTTGTTATGAATGCTAGGGGATGTCCTTGCGACTTCCCCTACTCTTCTGAATAGGTGACTTTAAGCTTCCCCGCCCGCCATGGACGAAAGAAACTATTTCCGCTTGTAAGGAGGACTTCTGGTGGTAAGCAATTTGCGGCTATCAAACATAACTAGGAAAATCATGCCTGTCGTTTTGGCATTTTTAATTGTTCTTCCATTTGGCCCCGACATTCAGGCAAATTCATCCTCAAGCAGCGCTTCAACGGACGAACATGTGGGAAGCGGCAATGATAAGAGCGCTTTATATAATGAACGCAAATATGCGCAGTATAGGACGGAGCACGAAGGGGCTGCCAGGCCGGATAAAGAGATTGTTCTGGAAGCAGCGGATTACAGCCGTTTGGATGGGGCTGGATTTAAGAAAATCGATCATTATGAGGGCATGGAAGGCACATCGCTCCTGACTGGCGAATCAGGCAAGGCGGATTGGACGTTTCAAGTTGAGCAAGCAGGCTTGTACAACCTATCGCTGCTCTATTATCCGATTGAAGGGAAAAGCTCAGCCATTGAGCGCGCTTTATGGATAGACGGGGAGCGACCTTTCCGAGAGGCTGCCTTTTTGCAGTTTGACCGGATTTGGGACAATCAGAAAGAGCAGATCGTACAGGACAACCAAGGCAATGATCTAAGGCCAAAGCAAATCGAGAAGCCGCGCTGGAGCGAGAAAGCTTTCCAAGATTCCGACGGCTATGAGAATGAACCTTTTCTATTTTATTTTTCACGCGGCACTCATACGATTACGCTGGAATCTACTAGGGAACCGATGGTGATCAAGCAGCTCAAGCTTTACCAGCAGGCTGCGCCATTGCCATATGAACAAATGCTTAGGCAATATGATGCAGAAGAAATAAAGGAAACGGAAGGTCAGATGATTGCCATTGAAGGGGAAGCCTCGAGTGCCAAATCGTCACCAACCTTATACCCGCTCAGTGAACGCTCAAGCGCTGCCGTATATCCGTACAGCGCTTCGCAAATAAAAATCAACACGATCGGCGGCTTCAACTGGCGCTTGCCCGGCCAGTGGATGGAATGGGAGATCGATGTTCCAAAGACGGGGCTTTACAAAATCGCCTTTAAATCGCAGCAAAATTTTGTAAGAGGCATATATTCGACCCGAACCCTCACGATTGATGGCGAATTGCCCTTCAAGGAGATGGAGATGATCCCATTCCGTTATAAAAGCGGCTACCGGCTCGATGTAATGGGCGGCAAAGATCCGTACCTGTTCAAGCTGGAGCAGGGCAAGCATACGCTGCGGCTTGCGGTCAGTCTTGGCGAATTCGCCCCCCTTATTCGGGAAGTGGAGGAGAGTCTTTATAACCTGAATGAAATGTACCGCAAAATATTGATGATTACGGGCACGAAGCCCGATGAATTCCGCGATTATCAGCTTGATAAAAAAGTGCCGGATTTGCTTGCTGTGTTCGGAGCCGAAAGCGACCGCCTGAAAGCAATCGCGGCTCAATTGGTGAAATTATCCGGCCAATCGAGTGACCAAGAAGCGCTGCTCAAGACGATGGCGCTGCAATTGGACGAGATGATAAAGGAACCTGACACCGTTCCAAGAAGGCTGACGGCTTATAAGACGAATACAGGCGGGCTCGGAACTTGGGTGCAGCAAGCAAGGCAGCAGCCGCTTGAGATTGACACGATCTATGTGGCCTCGCCGGATAAGAAATTCCCGAAGAAGGGGATGGGACTTGGCGCAAAGCTGAAGCACGAGGCAACGACGTTTGTATCCTCCTTCTTCACGGATTATAACCAAATCGGCAATGTAGCCGAAGACGATGCCGAGCGCTCCATTACCGTATGGATTGGCAGCGGGCGGGACCAGGCGAACACGATGAAAGCGATGATCGATGAGACTTTCACTTCCGTTACGGGCATCAATGTCAATTTGAAGCTGGTTAATATGGGAACGCTCCTTCCTGCAACGCTAGCCGGCCAAGGGCCTGATGTTGCGATGAAGATCGACAACGATATCCCCGTTAACTTTGCGATGAGGAACGCTTCCATTGATTTGACCCAATTTGCAGATTTTGCAGAGGTGAAGGATCAGTTCCGCCCTAGCGCAATCGTGCCATACAGCTATGAGGATGGCGTATTTGCACTGCCGGAGACGCAAACGTTCAATATGCTTTTTTATCGCAAGGATGTGCTCAGCGAGCTTGGTCTTGAAGTGCCGCAAACATGGGATGATGTTTCCAACCTGCTTGCTGTGCTGAGCAAAAACCATATGCAATTTGGTTTGCCAGTCGTCGCACAGGCTGCCGTGCAGGGGCAGAACATTCCTCCCAACTCGATGTATGCAGCGCTGCTCTTCCAGAATGGCGGCTCCTTCTATCGCGATGGCGGCAAGGAGTCGGATCTGGATTCCCGCGTTGGGATTGAGACCTTTAAGCAGTGGACGGAGTTTTATACGGATTACAAATTAGAGCGCGAATATGATTTCGCCAACCGTTTCCGTACAGGACAAATGCCGATCGGCATAGCGGATTATACGACCTATAATCAGCTTTCGGTGTTCGCGCCTGAAATTCGCGGAATGTGGGGCTTCGCGCCTATTCCGGGGACGTTGCAGAAGGACGGAACCGTTAACCGCGAGGTGCCAAGCGGCGGCAGCGCCGTCATTATGCTGAACAAAGCTGAGGATAAGGATGCGGCTTGGCAGTTTATGAAATGGTGGACGAGCGATGCTACGCAAACGGTATTCGGACGGGAAATGGAAGGGCTGATGGGCGCTGCGGCGCGTTATCCGACCGCGAACATTAAGGCGCTGGACAGCCTGCCTTGGCCGGTTGCTGATTATGAAAATTTAAAAGCGCAGTTTGAATGGGTACAGGGCATGCCAGAGGTGCCGGGCGGCTACTTCACAGGACGCCATTTGTTTAATGCCTTCTATAAGACGGTAGTTGGTCAAGTGGAAGCGCGCGAATCGATCATGGACTATGTCCAGTACATGCAGGATGAAATTCGGACGAAACGAAAAGAATTTGGTTTACCGCAATAAGGGGGGAGGGTCAAGCATGCAAAATTGGTGGAGCCTGAAGTTGCGGGAAGTGAAAGCCAATAAGCATTCGTATATTTTGCTGGCGCCATACATGGTGTTGTTCGCCGTTTTTACGATATTGCCGGTCATTATTTCGATTGTACTGAGCTTTACGTATTTTAATATGCTGGAATTCCCGAAATTTATCGGCTGGCAAAACTATACCCGTCTGTTTCTAGAGGACGACGTGTTTTTGATTGCGGTGAAGAACACGATATTGTTCGCCGTTATTACCGGTCCGATCAGCTATATCGCTTGTTTTGTATTCGCATGGATTATTAATGAGCTCTCGCCGAAGGTTAGAGCGGTCATGACGCTCGTTTTCTATGCGCCTTCCATATCCGGAAACGTATTTTTTATTTGGCTCATGATCTTCTCCGGCGACCGTTACGGCATAGCTAACGGATTGCTGCTCAAATTGGGCTTTATATTGGAGCCGCTTCAGTGGTTGAAGACGGAAGACTATATTATGCCGATCATCATTCTCGTCCAATTATGGCTTAGCCTTGGAACCGGCTTTCTCGCTTTTATCGCTGGGCTGCAAACGGTCGACAGCACCTTGTATGAAGCTGGCGCCGTGGACGGAATCAAGAACAGATGGCAGGAGCTTTGGTATATTACGCTGCCCTCCATGCGGCCGCAGCTTATGTTCGGAGCGGTCATTCAGCTGACAACCGCGTTCGCCGTAGCGGATGTGTCGATTGCGCTTGCTGGGTTTCCGAGCGTCAACTACGCAGCAGAAACGATTGTTACGCATTTGATCGATTTCGGAACGACCCGTTTCGAAATGGGCTATGCTTCCGCAATCGCTACCGTATTGTTCATGATCATGGTCGGTTCCAATCTGATCGTCCAAAAACTTCTTCGCAAGGTGGGTGAATGAAATCATGACCTTCTCGTTTCGTATCCGCAAGAAACGGGTGAACCGATCGTTCTGGGGCAGCTTCTCTCTATTCCTATTGCTTGCGGTGTTCGGCGCATTCATGATCTTGCCGCTCATCTACGCTATCAATAACGCATTCAAGCCGCTGGATGAAATTTTCATGTTTCCGCCGACGCTTTTTGTCCGCAATCCGACGATGAACAATTTTGTAGATTTGATGGGCTTGCTCGGCAATTCTTGGGTGCCGTTCTCAAGGTATATTTTCAACACTGTATTTATTACCGGCATGGGAATTATTGGGCATGTGCTGCTCGCCTCAGCTGCAGCCTATCCGCTTGCTAAGCATAAGTTTCCCGGCAAAAACATGATGTTCGGGGTAGTCGTTCTATCCTTGATGTTCACGCCTGCGGTTACAGCCATTCCGACGTACATGATTATGTCCTGGCTCGGCTTAATTGACACGTATTGGGCGGTCATCATACCGGCGTTCGCGTATTCGCTTGGCTTGTACTTAATGAAGCAATTTATGGAGCAGATTCCCGATGTGCTGCTTGAAGCTGCCAAAATCGACGGCGCGAGCGAGTACCGCATTTTCTGGACAATCGTAATGCCTAACGTGAAGCCGGCTTGGCTTACGCTCATCATTTTGTTGTTTCAAATGCTTTGGGGCAGCGATGGGAACGGGTTCATCTATAGCGAGCAGTTGAAGTCGCTGCACTTTGCCGCCAATCAAATTGTGCAGGGCGGTATCGCACGCGCCGGGGCAGCCGCTGCTGTAGCGTTAATTCTGATGAGCGTTCCGATCACCTTGTTTGTTTTCTCGCAAAGCCGAATCATTGAGACGATGGCAACTTCAGGAATGAAAGACTAAGGAGGGATAGCGCTTGGCAGCGAAAAAATGGCTTCTCGTGGTTGCGGTGGCATCCCTATTGTTTGTACATGCTGCGCCGGTGCCGGCGTTCGCATCGTCGACGCCTTATGAGAGCTACAACTATAACTATTGGGAAGAAGCGGTGCCCGCTCCGGCGGCCTATGTTCCGAGTCGAACGATATCCGGTTCGGAACTTGGCATCGGCGAGTTTCTGGAGCCTGCCGACATGGTCGTTGCAGGCAGCGGACTCATCTATATTGTGGACACCGGAAACGGTCGAATCGTCTGTGTAGACGACGAGTGGAGAGTCCAAAGCGTTATTACGGGGTTCGACAACGCAGGCAAAGCGGATAGCTTCAAAAACCCGTCTGGCTTGTTCATCGACGACGAGAGCAATCTTTATGTAGCGGATACGGATAATGGCCGTGTCGTCGTCCTGTCGAAGGACGGTGCCTTGATCCGCTTGATTGAGAAGCCGCAATCCGATATTTTAGCGAGCGATTTCAAATTTAATCCGTTGAAGGTGACGGTGGATAAGGCCAAGCGGGTTTACGTCGTAGCCAAAGGCGTATATGAAGGCATCATGCAGTTTGACGAAAACGGCAGCTTTATCGGCTATGTAGGGACAAACAAAGTGAAACGCGACTATACGGAATTACTGTGGCGTTTTCTCTCGACGAAGGCTCAGAAGGCTCAAATGGTGCTTTTTATCCCAACGGAATTTTCAAATATCGATATTGACGCCAAAGGCTTCGTCTATGCGACGAATATTGATCCTGACTCCACAGAGCCTGTTAAACGACTTAATCCTTCGGGCGAGGATGTACTGAAGCGCTTCGGATATTTCGATGTAAGAGGGGATATTTTGTTCCGCAGAGCAGTTGGCCCCTCCAAGCTGATCGACGTAAAGGTGCAGGGGGATGGCAGGTACAGCGTGCTCGATGCCAATCAAGGCAAGGTGTTCACGTATGATGACGAAGGCAATCTCCTCTATGTGTACGGCGGGAAAGGCAATCAGACGGGTACCTTCAAAATACCGGCAGCGATCGAGAGCGCGGGGCAAAATCAGCTTGTGCTGGACCGGGGAAAAAGCAATGTCGTCATATTTGAGCCAACGAAATTTGGCTCGAGCGTCAACGAGGCTACAGCGCTTCACTATAACGGCGAGGATAAGCTGGCGGTACCGATCTGGCAGGAAGTGCTTCGGCTGAACGCCAACTACGATATTGCTTATATCGGTATTGGCAAATCGTTGCTAATGGAGAAACGAAACGGAGAAGCGCTTGAATACTTCAAGCTTGGCATGGATCGCGATGGCTATTCCGTCGCCTATAAGCGGTATCGCAGAGAAGTGATGAAGGAGCATTTTGGGACATTCCTCACTGTACTATTGATCCTGGCAGCCGCATGGGGCGCATTCAAGCTGGTTAGCTCTCGGAGACAAAAGCGAATGCTGGCGATGCCTGGTTTTGCCGCGCAAAGCCTGAAGGGAGAGAAAACGCCATGAAGCAGGATTTCATTAAGTTTCCGCTGCACCTGATCGTCCATCCATTTGACGGCTTCTGGGATATGAAATATGACGGCAAAGGCAAAGTGCGGGTAGCTCTCGTTATACTTGCGCTAGTTGTGATCTCGATCATTTTGCAAAATCAGTTTGCGGGCTTTCTAGTCAACTATAATGATCCTCGTTATTTGAACAGCATTACGCAGCTCCTTACGATCGTATTTCCTTTCTTTCTGTGGTGCGTTTCCAACTGGGCGATCACAACCTTAATGGATGGGGAAGGAAAGTTTAAGGAAATCGTCATGGCAACGGGCTATGCGCTTGTTCCTATCGTCCTCCTTTACGTGCCGATCACGATCGCAAGCCGGTTTATGGTCGAGGAAGAGACAGCTTTTTATTATTTGGTTATTTCGATCTCCTCGATCTGGTTTGTAGCGCTACTCTTTGTCGGTACGATGACGGTTCATCAGTATACGGCGTTCAAGACGATCATGACGATGATTCTAACCGTCATCTTGATGGGCATCATTGTTTTTCTAGGAACACTGGTGATGAGTATGATGCAGCAAATATATGAGTTTATCGTTAACATTTATCGAGAAATTATTTTCCGTACGTAGAGGAGGCCGCAACCGTGAGAAAACGAAAAATGCTGTTTGCGGTGCTGGCCTGCGCCGCAGCAATCATGATCCTTGCCGTCGCCATGCTGCTGACGAATCGAGGCGTGCGGGCAATCGATGCAGCCGCTTATCTGAAACCGACCATAGAAATGGAAGCTGGCAGCGAGCTGAAGATGCTGTCTGACTCGTCGGAAGGCGTGCCAGGCATGAAGCTTGTGGCGGACAACTCCGAATTATCGCTCTATTACAGCCCGGAAACGACAGAAATAGCCGTAAAGGATAAACGGCATGGCGAGGTGTGGTACAGCAATCCGGTTAATCGGAGCGATGACAAAATCGCGTCGGCGTTCGAGAAAGAGGGATTGTCCTCGCAAATAACGGTGCTATTCCGGGACTCTGTCGGCACATTGGACAATTTTACGAACTTTGCCCGAAGCGTCAGCGCGAAGCAGTTTACAGCCGAAAGCATTGAGAACGGCATCCGGATTACGTATACGATAGGCGACATGTCACTTGGCATCGATGCGCTGCCGAAGTTCATCAGCAAAACCCGTTTGGAAGAGAAGGTGCTGTCCAAGCTGGATGAAACCTCTGCGAAATATGTATCCGTACGCTATTATCCGAGCGTGGCGAAGCCGGATGTCTTGGAGCGTCTCGATGAGCAAATCTCCAAGCAGCTTGTTCTAAACAAGATGATGGCTGCTTTCCAGAAGGCGGGATATACCGAGGAGGACCTCGCCTACGACAACAAGGAGAACGGGGCGGGGGAAGGAAGCCAATCGTCCAAGCCAAACTTCGTTATTCCATTGGAATATCGTCTTGATGGGGACTCGCTAGTCGCTTCGATTCCGGTAAAGCAGGTGAAGGAGAGCGCGAACTATCAGATTAGGAGCATCGAGCTGCTCAACTTCTTCGGTGCAGCAGGTTCGGAGCAAGAAGGCTATATGTTCGTGCCGGACGGCTCGGGCAGTCTTATTCATTTGAACAATGGCAAAGTGAAGGAAGAGCAATATGTGCAGAAGGTGTACGGCTTCGACCCGAACGACAACAGCTTCAGACGCGGACAGGTGAGCGAAAGCGCCCGTATGCCGGTATTTGGCATGAAAGCAGGAAGCTCCGCATGGTTTGCCGTTATTGAGGAAGGAGACGGTATAGCGAGCATAGCGGCCGACATTAGCGGCAAAAAAAATGCCTATAACTACGCGCACAGCAGCTTTGCTCTGCGCGGCGAGGATGAGCTTGAGCTTTATACCGGTGCTACCATGCAAGAAATTCAGCTGCTGAACGATGAGATTTATCAAGGCGATATTAAGATTCGGTACAGCTTCTTGGCTCCTGATAAAGCCAGCTATTCAGGAATGGCAGAGCTTTACCGCGATAGACTTGCAGCGGAGAAGGCGCTTGAGCCGCTGAGCGCAGGCGAGGATATTCCTTTCTACCTTGATATCATTGGGGCTGTCGATAAGCAAAAATCATTTTTAGGCGTGCCGTATCGCTCGCTTATCTCCATGACGACCTTTGATGAAGCTGCTCAATTGGCTGCGGAGATGAAGCAGGACGGCGTTAACCGTTTGCTTATGCGTTATAAGGGCTGGTTCGGCAAAGGCGTCAACCACAAAACGCCGGTTAAATTAAAAACGGACAGTGTGCTTGGCAGCAAGGCAGATTTGGTGAAATTGTCAAAGCAGCTGGAGCAAGCCGGCGGTACATTGTTCCCTGATGTCGCCTTCCAGCAAATCTATCATGATGATGGCGGATTTACGCCTTCCTCCGATGCGGCACGGTTCGTAACCCGCGAGCAAGCGGAGCTGTATCCGTATAACCGGGCCTTGAACCGGATGGATATGTATTTGGGAGCTTACTACCTGTTGTCTCCAGCCAAGCTGCCTTACTACGTGGATACCTTTATGAAGAAGTATGAGCCATTCGAGATGAGGGGGGTAGCCCTTCGAGATCTTGGCAGCGTTCTGAGCTCTGACTATAGGGTCAGCCGCGTCATTCAGAGGGAGACGGCAAAGCATATCGCCATGGAGCAGCTTGAGGTGATCGACAAAGGAATTGAGGAAACGATGCTATCAGGCGCGAATGCGTATGCCTGGCCGTACGCAGACCATCTTGTTAATGTGCCGACAGCTTCCAGCGGATTCAATATTACAGATGAAGAAGTGCCGTTCTATGAAATGGTCGTTCATGGTTATATGGATTACGCAGGCAGCGCGGTTAATTTGAGCGATGAGCAGGATTTGAAGGAGCAGTTGCTTCGCTCGCTTGAGCTTGGTGCGGCACCCTATTTCTCTTGGACGTTTGAGCCGTCCTCGAAGCTGAAGTTTACCCCTTTTGATAGCATGTACTCTACGTATTACAAGGACTGGTACGATCAAGCGCTGTCCATGTACAAGGAGGCGAATACGGTTCTATCGGCTGTTAGAAATGAACGGATGGTTAAGCATACGCGCCATCAAGAGGGCGTAGTGGAAGTGGAGTATTCGAATGGGACAACGATCACAGTCAACTATACGGATAAACCCGTTGCCATTGATGGGAATACGGTCGAAGCCGGGCATTACCGGATCGGAGGCGAGCGCTCATGAACGGATATAAGCTGACCTTAAGCCGCAAGCGCTCGCTGCTTGGCTTCGCATTTGTCGCTCCTTGGCTCTTTGGCTTTGTGTTTATGTTTGCAACGCCGCTGATCCAATCGATCAAATTTAGTTTAAGCAAATTGACGGTGGCCCCGGCGGGTTATGAGCTCGAGTACGTTGGCTTGTCCAATTTCAGGGAAGCGTTGTTTATCGATGCAAACTTTAACCGGATATTGACACAATCGATAACGGAAATGGCATTAAATGTGCCGATGATTTTATTTTTCAGCCTGTTCTCGGCAACGCTGCTGAACCAGAAGTTCCGAGGCAGAGTTATCGCTCGCGCGATCTTTTTCCTGCCTGTCATTCTTGCCTCGAACGCGATTTCGGCAGCCGAATCGGCTGGACTTATTAACCTTGTTGGCGACGCGAGCGTCGTGAACGAGATGGGCAGCGAATCTTCGGATTACAACATTATGTCGATGGTGATGATGCTCAGCGAGGTTGGCTTGCCGCTCTCTTTCATCGATTATATTATTGAAGCGATTACGCGAATCTATGAAATTATAACGAGCTCCGGCGTGCAAATTCTTATTTTTTTAGCCGCGCTGCAGTCCGTGCCTGGATCGATGTATGAGGTTGCGAAGATGGAAGGGGCTACGGCGTATGAATCTTTTTGGAAAATTACGTTTCCGATGGTTAGTCCGCTCATTTTGACCAATGTCATTTATACGATTATCGACTCCTTCACGGGCAGCGCCGTTACCGACATGATCTTTACGACTGCGTTCAAAACACAGAACTTCGGACTAAGCTCCGCGATGTCTTGGGTATATACGCTAATCGTCAGCCTTGTCTTGGTCGTGATTGGCGTCGTTTTATCGAAAAGAGTTCATTACAACTAATTAAATAGCAAAGGAGGAAACAGCTTATGGAAGCGTCTCAAGCCGTGCGCAATGAGGAGAATAAGTATCGGCTGCAAAAGGCGAGAAACAAAACGGTTGACTTGCTCTATTCGATCTTTCGGTATGCGCTTGTCATCGGGATATCGTTCCTTATTATTTATCCGCTGCTGATGAAATTTTCAGTCGCCTTCAAAGCCAAAGAGGATATATACAATCCGACGATCTACATGGTGCCCGTGCATTTTACACTCGATAACATCAAGATGGCGATGGAGATTTTGAACTACTTCCCGCTGCTCGGCAACACGCTGCTCTTTGTTGTCGTAACGACCGTGCTGACAGCCGCCTCCTGCGCCCTTGCCGGGTACGGGTTTGCGCGCTTCACCTTCCCGGGGAGCAATGTGCTGTTCGCGCTTGTTATCTTGACCATCCTTATTCCGACTAGCACGCTGATGGTGCCGATGTACCTTCATTTTAGAAGCTTTGACCTGCTCGGGCTCGTGAAGCTTTTTACGGGAAAAGACGGCGTCAATCTATTGAATACGTATTGGCCCTCCATCATTACGTCAGCGACCGCGATTGGGTTGAAGGCAGGCTTGTTCATCTATATCTTCCGCCAGTTCTTTAAAGGGATGCCGAAGGAAATTGAGGAAGCGGCGCTCATTGATGGCGCTGGAGGGGTAAAAACATTTTTGCGCATTATGCTGCCGAACGCGGTACCGCCAATGCTGACGGTCGTATTGTTTTGTTTCGTCTGGCAGTATAACGACACCTTCTTCACCTCGCTGTTCATGAGCGAGTCGCAGCTGATGCCGCTTAAGGTCGCTTCATTATCCGCCCAGGCGAATCAGCTCATTCCGCTCTTGCTTGGCGTCGGAAGCGGCGCAAACGTGAAGGCTGATCCGAACCATGTGGCAATGATTATTGACACCGGCATTTTGCTCGCCATTATCCCGCTCATTTTGCTTTATTTGCTCGTACAGCGTTATTTTGTTGAGAGCGTCGAGCGCAGCGGCATTATCGGCTAGCAATCTGATTCATTCAAAATGTCTTTCAAATACAAATAGATTGTAACGAGAATGGGAGAAACGATAAATGTGGAATGTAGAGCAGCAGCCAGCATTTAAAGTGGAGCCGAGGCTGATCAATCCGAATGCCGATGATAACGCCAAAAGGCTGATGACGTTTTTGTGCGACATCTATGGAACGAGAATTCTGACTGGTCAGCAAATCGGGGTAGTGTCGACACCTGAGCTTGATATTTTACTTGAGGTCACAGGGAAATACCCAGCCGTTTATGGATTCGACTTCATGAACTACTCACCATCGCGTACAGAACGCGGGGCAACATGCTCCGATACCGATATTGCCATCGACTGGTGGCAAAGCGGCGGCATTGTAACCTTCTGCTGGCACTGGAATGCGCCAAAGGATTTGATCGATTTGCCGCCGGACCGAACATGGGGCAGCGGCTTCTATACGAAGGCGACAACCTTCGACGTGCAGAAGGCGATGGACGATGAGGAGTCAGAGGATTATCAGCTGCTTATTAGAGACATCGACGCGATTGCTGCCGAGCTTGGGCGGCTGCAGGCTGCAGGCGTGCCCGTGTTATGGAGACCGCTGCATGAAGCGTCGGGTGGCTGGTTTTGGTGGGGAGCGAAGGGGGCAGACCCGTGCATTCGGCTTTGGAAGCTGATGTATGACCGAATGACGAGCTTGCATAAGCTCAATCATTTGATTTGGGTGTGGAATGGCCAGCACGCAGATTGGTATCCGGGTAACGAGTACGTCGATATTATCGGCGAGGATATTTATCCTCCCGAGCATAATTACGAGTCTCAGGTGGAGAGGTTTGCCGCGGCGAAGTCCTATGCGAAAATGAACAAAATCATCGCCTTGTCGGAAAATGGTGCGATACCCGACCCTGATTTGATGCTACAGGATAACGCGCTATGGGCATGGAATTGTACATGGTACGGCGATTTTGTCTTTGATACTATTGATGGCTGCAGAGTGTATGCTGGGAAGCATACGGAGAGGGAGCAGCTGATTAAATTTTACAATCACCCTTTCTCCATTACGAAGGATGAGCTGCCTAATCTCCATAGCTATTGGCTGCGAGAGTAACATATAGCTGCAAGGCAATGCCTAAACCTTTATCGAGGAGTGCGTGATCCATGACGTTGTCGATTTGGAACCATAGAAAGAAGCTGCAGCGTACGCGGCAAAAAATCAAGGATGGGCGCCTGACGGTCGGCTTTATCGGCGGCTCCATCACCGATGCCAGGCCGCGCCACAATTGGCCGGAGCCGGTTATCGGCTGGCTTGCGGAGCAATATCCAGACGTTCTTATTATGGTTGAGAACGCAGCTATAGGAGCAACCGGCAGCGATTTGGCTGCTTTCCGTGCCAAGCGTGACTTGATCGATCCGGATTGCGATCTCGTGTTTATCGAATATGCGGTTAATGACGAGAATGAGCCAACCATAAAGCGCAATCGGACGAGAGAAGGTTTAATTAGGCAACTGCTCGCCGCAGGTAAGCGTGACATTGTTATCGTGTATACGTACTCGCAGAATATGTACGACTCGATGCAATCGGGCGCGGTTCCCGATACGATAAGCGAATTTGAACGAATTGCTGAATATTATCAGATAGGATCGGTATGGATGGGCTTATATGCTTTCGAGGAGGTTAAGAAAGGCAGGCTGCGCTTTGAAGAATGGCTGCCTGACGGATTGCACCCAACGAGCAGAGGAAGCTTAAGCTATGGACAAAGCGTCATCGCGTATTTGACAAAGGAATTATTCGAATCGGATACGGAGACGGATAGTCATGCTGCAAAGCTTCCAGAGCCGCTTGATGCTAAGTGCTGGGAAGATGTGTATGCTCTTTCCTTCGATCAAGTGCAAACGTGCGGACCATGGGTCATCCGCAGATGGCCTCACCTGGAATGGATCGATCAAGTGCTGGAGACATCGGCTGTCGGAGCGGGTCTTTCGTTCTCATTCGAGGGGCGAGGCCTCGCGCTTGGCTTTGACTTTGGAAGAAGCTCCGCAGAGTTCCGCTACCGAGTGGACGGCGGTGAATGGCTGGATTCGGAGCGTGAGCGTCCATCGTGGTTGGCGGAGGACGGCTGGTACCGGCTTAGCTGTTTCGGAGACGATTGGACGGATGGCTCCCATCGCTTCGAGCTTGAGGTAATACATGGAAATCGCGCCAATTGTACAGGCACCAATTTTCGATTGGCGAAGGCAGGCATTATTCGTTGATCATCAAAAGAAAGCAAATGGTTAGTGGCGGGTCTCTCGTTAAACGATAGTCCGCACGGCGATTTGGCTTTGGAGTCTAACCAATCTTTTATAAAGCTTAAGGCGGGAAAAATGCTCCTAAACAAGGGCGTAAACCGTATTAGTCTTACACGCGGCTGGGGCTACTACGATATCGACTATATCAAATTGAAAAAAACGAAGCCGGCAGCAAAGCATAAAGTTACTAATCAATTAGTTCATCCAAATGCGTCTGTGGAAGCGAAGCAGCTAATGATTATTTGGTGGAGAACTATGGGAAGTCGATGCTATCGGGTCAGACGGAGCTTGAAAACGTAGACTGGATTTAACCTTTGATTTGGAGCAAACGTTAAGCCATCCCGAATTGGAGGATTATAAGCTTCTTCTGTCGGACATCGATGTCATTGCGGAGCAGCTCAAAAGATTAAATGATGCGCAGGTACCCGTGCTGTTCAGGCCGCTGCATGAAGCGGAGGGCGGATGGTTCTGGTGGGGACCGAAAACGGTTCAATCCCCGATCCGGATCTAATGAAGGCCTATGGAGCGAATTGGAGCTGGTTCGTCACTTGGGAAGGTGAATATTTGACCGACGGGAAGCATAACAGCGAGCAGATTTTGAATAAAATATACAATCATCCAGACGTTATAACACTTGACGAACTGCCAAACTTATTCGGAATGAAAAAAGATGCAGAGATAGAGAGTGACAAGCGATAGGAAGACATAACCCTTCAGGAGGACGACATGAGAGAAACAAAACAAGTGCTGAGCAATTGGAAATTCAAGGCGTGCAAAGACAAAGAGTGGTTGGAGGCAATTGTTCCGGGCTGCGTACATACAGACCTGCTGCGAAATGGCGTCATCAAAGATCCTTTCTATGCGACTAATGAGCATGATCTGCAATGGATCGACAAAATCGATTGGGAATATGAAGCGCGCTTTGACGTGGAAGAGCAGCTATATAAAGCCTCTTCGCTCGAGCTGGTATTCGATGGCCTAGACACATACGCAGACGTTTATGTGAACGGTACGCATGTGTTGTCCGCAGATAATATGTTTAGAACGTGGAAGGCGGATGTCAAATCGGTTGTGACGGCTAAAGACAATATTTTGCTGATCAAATTCCGCTCGCCCGTCCAAGAGGATTTGCCGAAAATCGAGAAGCTGGGCTATAATCTACCGGCTTCGAATGATCAATCTGAGCTCGGAGGGCTTGGCGCGCAGAAGATTAGCATTTTCGCAAGGAAAGCGCCTTATCATTACGGTTGGGATTGGGGTCCGAGGTTCGTGACTAGCGGCATTTGGCGCGAAGCTAGGCTTGAGGGCTGGGCTGACAGCAAGATCAATGACGTCTATGTAAAGCAGGACCAGGTATCGGCGCTTGAAGCAAGACTAACGGTTAGCGTAGAAATAGAGTCAGAGCACGCGTGGAGCGGCTTGGTGAGACTTAGCAGTGACGGCCAAGCGTGGGAGCAAGAGGCTCATTTGGCAGAGGGCGTCAATGTCGTTGATTTGCCAGTTGTTATCGAGCAGCCGAAGCTCTGGTGGAGCAGAGGGCTGGGCGATGCCTATTTGTATACCTTTACGGCAGAGCTGATTAAAGAGCAGGAGTCAATCGCTTCCAAATCCGTACGCACAGGCTTGCGCTCCGTTCGCTTGGTACGAGACAAGGATGCGGCTGGAGCAACCTTTTATTTTGAGCTTAACGGTGTGCCTGTATTTGCGAAGGGCGCCAACCATATTCCGAATGACAGCTTCATTACCGAGGTGACGGAAGAGCGCTACAGACATGAAATCGTTTCGGCAGCGGAGTCCAATATGAATATGCTTCGGGTATGGGGCGGAGGCATATACGAGCAGTCGATATTTTACGAGCTATGCGATGAGTACGGGATTTTGGTGTGGCAGGACTTTATGTTCGCATGCAGCATGTATCCCGGCGACCAAGCGTTTCTCGATAATGTTCGTCTGGAAGCGGAGGAGAACGTGAAGCGTCTGCGCAATCACCCTTCTATCGTGCTGTGGTGCGGCAATAACGAAATTGACTCGGCTTGGGCGGAGTATGACGAGGAAGGCGGCTGGGGCTGGAAGAAGGAATATACACAGGAGCAGCGCGCCGTTATATGGGCAGACTATGAGACGATATTCCATGACATTTTAGCTGATGCGGTTACCAATCATGCACCGGGCACGCAGTATTGGCCGTCTTCACCGCTTATCTCGCTTTCGGGAGATATTAACCAGCATGCGCATTCGCTCTCCACCGAGGGAGATGTTCATTATTGGGGCGTATGGCATGCGGTTGAGCCATTCGAGAACTACAATGTCAAAATCGGTCGTTTCATGAGCGAATACGGCTTCCAGTCGTTTCCCGAATACGATACGGTTATGACCTTTGCGACGGAGCAGGATTTGGCGCTGGATTCGAAGGTTATGCGGGCGCATCAGAAGAACGGCGACGGCAATCGTCTCATTAAGGAATACATGGATACTTATATGAGCGAGCCGAAGGATTTCAGCTCATTTCTCTACATGAGCCAAGTGCTGCAAGCAGAGGCAATGAAAATGGCGATTGAAGCGCACAGACGCAGCATGCCGTATTGCATGGGGACGCTTTACTGGCAGATGAACGATTGCTGGCCGGTTGCCTCATGGGCAGGCATGGACTATTACGGCAAGTGGAAGGCGATGCAGTATTATGCCAAAAAAAGCTTTGCCGACACGCTGCTTTCGTTTGACAAAACGGAAGACGGAAAGGTTAACGTGTTTGTCGTAACCGATTTGCTTGCGCCGATTTCCGGGGATCTTCGGTTGACGCTGTATGATTTTGCTGGCGCGTTGATCAAGCAATTATCGACTAAGGTTGAGGTGGCGGGCAATAGTGCGGCCGTTGTCAGCAATATTATTGAGCAGGAGTGGCTGGATGGCCATGAGGCAGACAACGTTGTATTGTATGCAGAGCTCGAGCAGGAAGGCCAGCTGGTGGATAGCAAGGCATATTATTTCGTCAAGGCGAAGGAGCAGAAGCTGACCGCTGGAGCCATTCGCATCAGTGAGGTTGAGGGCAGCAATGGTACGGCATTCTCGCTGGAAACGGATGTTCTTGCGAAGCAAGTGTGGCTTACCGCAGAGGGTGCAGGGATGTTCTCCGACAATTTCTTTGATCTCATCCCAGGCGTCGCGAAGACGGTACAGTTCCGCTTGCGCGAAAGCGGCGAAAAGGTGAGCAAGCCGGCAGCAGCTGGCAAAGTCCAAGCGCGCTCAATGATTGATTTTTTGGCTGATAGCAAGGTTGTGCGGGCATAACAAGCAATAGGACGCTAGTGACCATACTTTGGTCAGTTAGCGTCTTGCGTCTTTTTATATGGTTAATGGACGCTTTTTTTGAATGAATGATAAGTTTATAAAAAAAAGTAAGTAAGACTGCAACTTATTTTTTTAAGGCTCGTCTATGAGGAAGGAACGTTCCAAAAACTAGATGAGGTGACAACGATGACTGCTAAATTTAAACTGCTTACATTAACCGCAACTGCTGTTCTATCCCTTTCGATTGCTGGACAAAGTTTTGCAGCGACATCAACGTTTACAGATCTTTCAAATGCAGCAGCTAAAGATAAAATTTCCTCCCTTCAAGAGAGAGGCTTGGTGCAAGGCGTCAGCAGCTATCGTTTTTCCCCGGATACAACGCTGACGGCGGCGCAAGGCATTCAGCTCATTGTGAACGCTCTCGATTTAAATATGGATTTGATCCGCTTTGTTAAAGAGCCTAAGGCGACGGATTATTTTGAAAAAGCGAATAATGCCGCTTGGTATGCAGACACGCTCATCATCGCTGCGAACAATAACATGGATCTGCCCAAAGATCTTGACCCGAATCAGACTTGGACAAAAGAACAATTTACGCATCAGCTTATTTTAGCGATTGAGCTGCACAGCAACTTGCCGATGATCAAAATAATGCCGGTTGAAATTGGCGATCAGGCTGATCTATCGGTTGAATATGACGGCTCTATCCAACGCGCGCTTGCGCTTGGCATTGCTGCTTTGGATAATGAAGGCAACTTCAAGCCGCAGCAAAGCATTTCCCGCGCGGATGCAGCAGAGCTAATCTTTAATGCACTGGCTTATATTGAGGCACATCCAGCTCCCGATCAACCTTTGCAATAATAGCAAAAGTAATGAAGTAACAAGGGAGGCGCCTGTGAAGGCTGCCTTCCTTTTTCTTAAAGCAGAAAATTTATCACACATTAATCCTTTACCGCGACAGAGAGTTAATGTATTATTGTGTTAAAGTATTCTAATAACGTAAATGAAGGTGATTCCATTTATGAGTCGAGAAATTGAGGTTCAAGCACGCAAAGAATTAGAACATATGAAACCATACTCCCCAGGAAAGCCGATATGGGAAGTGCAGAAGGAGCTAGGCTTGGAGCGAGTTGTTAAGCTCGCATCAAATGAGAATCCGCTCGGGCCTTCTCCGAAAGCCTTAGCGGCTATGCAAGCTGCATTAGCAGATCTCCACCGGTATCCAGATGCTCAGTCCATTCAATTGAAGCAAGCGATTGCTGGCCATTATGAGCTGGGGGAAGAACAAGTCATTGTTACCAATGGCGGGGATGAGCTTATCACGCTAATTTCAGAAACTTTTTTGGATGCGAGCGATGAGATTATTGTTCCGGGGCCTACCTTTAGCGAATATGAATTTGGAGCCCAGCTGATGGGAGCCAAGGCGGTTGTAGCGCCGTTCAAGGAGGATTTTCAATACGATCCGGATGCTATCCTTGCAGCTGTGACGGAACGGACCAAAATGGTGTATTTATGTTCTCCTAATAATCCAACCGGCACTATTTTGTCCAAAAAGGAGCTGCAGTACATACTCGATTCCCTTCCGAAACGGGTACTGATTGTGCTCGATGCCGCTTATAGCCATTTCGTCACTGCGGATCATTATTCGGATGGGATCGAATTTGTGCGAGCGGGCTACCCGCTGATCATCTTAAAAACCTTTTCAAAAATATACGGTCTTGCCGGAATTCGCGTTGGCTTCGGGGCAGCCCCGAAAGCGATTATTCAATGCATCCTGCAGGTCAAAGAGCCCTTTAACGTAAACGCTTTGGCGCAAGCAGCTGCAATAGCGGCTATCGGGGACGATGAGCATGTATCGCGTTCGCAAACGCTTGTTATTGAGGAGCGTGAGCGTCTGTATGCAGCATTCCAGCAGCTGGGACTTAGCTATACAAAGAGCATGAGCAACTTTGTTCTGGTGAAGGTAGGCGAGCAGTCGGAATCTATTTATAAGCAATTAATGGCTAAAGGAATTATCGTTCGTCTAGCAAACACATGGGGCTTGCCCTTGCATTTGCGGATTTCGATAGGGACTCCAGAAGAAAATGATTTGTTGACCGCTGCATTAAGCGATATTTTGAAAAAAAATGCGTAACGAAAAAAAGATCAGCCTTACTGGAAAATCCCAGCTTAGCTGATCTTTTTTGATTAATATTTCAAACATTGGAGAGCAACATGGCATCCTTAGCCGGTAAACTCTTGAACCCATGCCCCTTTGAAATAGGCAATGCCGATTTTTGAAAAGCTGCCGCTCAAAATGTTCGCTCTGTGGCCTTCGCTATTCATCCAATCGTTCATAACCTGCTGGGGAGTAGGCTGGCCTTTGGCGATATTTTCGCCTGCGGCGTTATACGTAATTTGAAACTTTCTCATCATATCAAACGGCGATCCGTAGGTTGGGGAGTTATGGTCAAAATACTGGTTATTAATCATATCCTGCGCTTTGACCATCGCCATTTTTGACAAATTGCTGTCCATGCTAAGGGAGCTGAGGCCCGCTTTTGAACGCTCGGCATTCACGATTTGCAGCACTTGCTGGTCAAACTCAAGCGAGGTTGAAGGCTGCTCAGGCGCATAGTCAATCGGGTCCTGGTTGCTCGAAATCCATTTCGGAACGTCATGACGATGTTTTTGGATCGTAATCGACTTGTCTGATTGAGGGGTTGCCACGGATGAGGCTTGCGTTACGTTTGGAACCGAATGAATCGTCGTTGATTTTTTTTGCGAGTGAGATAGGGCTGATTGCTTGTTTGTCACGTTATGATCGGCTGAACAGCCAGTAATCATTAATAATGCAGCAATTGCGATGTACTTTTTCATTGTACAGTCTCCTCGATTGTTAGTATTGTAATGGCCATTAAGCTATATGATTGCCTAGAAAGGCTGCTTATATGCGATTCTGAGTTGGGGATCGGTAAAAATTTAGACTATTTTGAAAAGAGACTTGCGTATTGCAAATGCCTATGGTATAGTATCTATACAAATAACAAATTTAACCTTGAATTCACATATTGAAAAGGTTGTCATTTGTATAATGATATCTTTTTCAATGTGTGATTTTTAGTTTTTCTGGAAAAAACATGTTAAAAAAATTATTGGAGGTTTTTTATAATGGAACAAGGTACAGTGAAATGGTTTAACGCAGAGAAAGGTTTTGGTTTTATCGAAGTTGAAGGCGGCAACGATGTATTCGTACATTTCTCCGCAATTCAAGGCGAAGGCTTCAAATCCCTTGACGAAGGTCAACGCGTTGAGTTCAACGTAACTCAAGGCAACCGTGGACCACAAGCAGAAAACGTTGTAAAACTGTAGTATTTAATGAAGAGCCCTTAACTTCGGTTAAGGGCTTTTTTTTATTGCAATAACGAGCGTTGAAGCAGAAAAAAAGCCACCTCGAACGGTTTATCGCTCGGAGTGGCTTCTTTTGTAGATCAATTTAACGGAGATTAGCAATGTTTACTTCTGGATTCACGTCTTCTTCGTAATTAATACCGTCTGTTTCAAAGCCGAACAGCTGGAAAAATTCTCGACGATAGCCTTCAAGATCGGATAGGTCATACACATTTTCCGTAGAGAGCTTAGCCCAGACTTCTGCAACCTCGGCTTGGATTTCTGGTCTCATCTCCCAATCATCGACACGGATAAGCCCTTTTTCGTCAACGAGCGTTTCACCTTTGCTGTATAGACGCTCGGAGAACAGACGATACATTTGCTCAATGCAGCCCTCGTGAATGCCTTTTTCCTTCATGACTTTATAGAGTGCGGAGATATAGAGCGGAACGACTGGAATAGCTGAGCTGGATTGCGTGACCAAAGCTTTGTTGACGGATACGAAAGCGCGGCCGCCATTTGAGCTCAGCTGTGCGTTTAGGCGCTGGGCTGTCGCTTCAAGATCGTTTTTGGCTGCGCCAATCGTACCTTCGCGGTAGACTGCGTGCGTAATTTCAGGTCCGATATAGGAATAAGCAACAGTAGTTGCCCCTTCAGCAAGCGCACCGGCTTGCTGAAGCTCGTCAATCCACATTTGCCAGTCCTCGCCGCCCATAACCGCAATCGTTTGGCGCAGTTCGTCATCTGTAGCCGGTTCTATCGTCGCTTGCGTCACTTCACCGCTATGGAAGTTAACGGTTTTGTTCGTATACGTGCCGCCAAGCGGCTTAATAACGGAAGCGAATGTTTCGCCGGTTTTTGGATGTGTGCGGCGCGGGGAAGCGACGCTATAAACGACCAAATCAATCTGGCCAAGCTCTGTGCGAATAAGGTCGATCGTCTTCGCTTTAATTTCGTCGGAAAACGCATCTCCAACGATGCTGTAGGATTTACGGCCAGCAGCGGCTGCTGCCTCTTCGAATGCAGCGGAGTTGTACCAGCCGGCCGATGCCGTACGTGCGCCTTCGGCTGCTTTGTCAAAGTAAACGCCAATCGTGTTAGCGCCTGCTGCAAAAGAGGAAACGATGCGGGAAGCTAGCCCATAGCCCGTCGAGGCACCAATGACAAGCACATTGCGGGGTCCTTCGATTGCTGGCTGTGCATTGACATAGTCGATCTGGCGCTGCACTTGCTGCGCGCAGCCCTCCGGATGTGCAGTTGTACAAATAAAACCTCTCGTTTTCGGTTGAATAATCATATTGGAATATTCCTTTCTCTTATGGAATTCGTTTGTTTGCATTATGTAGCGGTACAACGGGACAACTCTATCCCATTTTACCGACTTTTGCTGCATAAGGGAAGTTCCCCATTGACTGGGAAAGCATCTATTTGCAAAAAAAAGTTTCGAACTCAAATAAATAAGCGCCGAGTCAGCCATTTAGCTAACTCGGCGCTTATTTATTTGAAAGTTAACGACGACCTGAGAGCTGCTGCTCAGCCATTTGGACAAGCCGGCGAGTAATTGAACCGCCGATGGAGCCCATATCGCGTGTAGTCATATTGCCGTAATAGCCGTCTTGCGGAAGTTGAATGCCAAGCTCTTGAGCAACTTCAAATTTAAGCTGGTCGAGCGCAGCGCGCGCCCCAGGTATAAGAAGTTGATTTGTACGGTTTGCCATCTTCTCTCAGCCTCCTTCTTGGTCCTATTATGCGAAACCTTGGCAGAGATTATTCGCTAATTGCACCTAAATTTACCGCCTATTTTCAGAATGAGTCCGTGCTAAAATGGTTAGACGAAGGGAGGCAGCGTTATGTTTATGAAGCCAATGCTCATGACGAGACATGAGAAGCCGTTTGACGATGAAAATTATATTTTTGAACCGATCATTGACGGACATCGGCTGCAGCTTTCCTTTATGGCAAGCAAAGCGAGATTATACACGAGACATTTTAACGAAATTACGCAGCAATATCCCGAACTACATAACGTTCCTTTGAGAAAGCCAGCCGATGTTGTATTAGACGGCGAAGTTGCTTATGTAAATCCGCACACGGGAGCAATAGAGTTCGATACGCTGCAGGAGCGATATCGGTTAAAGAAACAGCCGCGTATTCGAGATGCCAGGAGGACAACTCCGGTGAAATTTTTTGTATTCGATATTCTCTTCTATAATGGAGTCGATCTGAGGGACACTCCGCTGCTTGAGCGTAAGAGGCTGCTGGACGCTATTTTGGAGGATAATGATTTTTATAAGAAGATGCTGTTCGTAGACACAAAAGGCAGAGCTTTATTTGATTTCGTCAAGCGCTCTGATCTTGAAGGCGTCGCTTGCAAACGGAAGGACAGTGTGTATGCGGAAGGGCGCGGAGAAAGCTGGCTAAAGGTCAAAAATGATGAATATGGCGTTTTGCCCATGGCTGATATGCGTAAAGATGAATCCCGCAAATTGAAAAACACTGACTGTGGGTGAGATGAGCGGTCTTCCCTGTTATTCACTTTGGGGGAGGCCGCTTCACGTTTCTGAGCAAATTATAGATTGGCACAAGCTAAGCCTGATGTCCGAATGTTTCAACTCTTATCTATATGGTTAAGAAGGTTGCAGGAGCAACACCGCCAAAGGATCGGCATAGGCATTAAGGTAGCTTAAAGCAAGTCAGAGCGTTGGAACAAGCAGCTATAGAAGCTCTTTAGAGTGGTCTGATTGGATAAACACGAAAGAAGGAGCTGCAATCGCGGAAAGCGATCACAACTCCTCTAACATAGCCTTACAATTGAAATTAACGTCTAATTTAATACGCGTCTCGCCGTTACATAGCTCTTGGACCAATAATTTGTATTTAGACTCGATACCGTAACGCCATGGCTCGTGGAGCTGTGAATGATTTTATTGTTGCCAGCGTAAATAGCAACATGACTAATCGCTTTGCCGTTTGTTTTGAAAAAAACAAGATCGCCCATGCTGAGGGAGCCCTTTGGAACTTTCTCGCCTATTGTTGCTTGTGCGGTGGTAGTTCGCGGAAGGAAAACATCCAGCCCTTTAAATAGAAACTGCGTGAATGAAGAGCAGTCAAAAGCGTATGTAACGCCTGCAGGTGCACCAAACTTATATGGAGTTCCAATGTATTCTTTGCCTAAGGAAACAAGATCGATCGTTTCAGGTGTTGCTGCATGCGCTTGCTGCGCAGAAGATCCGAATGTGATTGCCGACATGATGATCGCGCTGCAAATGCCTGCTTTTGCAATTGATTTCATTAGTTTTGATTTTCTCATGCTGTCAGGATGTCCCTCCGCGTTTCGTATTATGTGTAAAAATGAATATAACACATTTACAAAACGGCAATTTTCGCTAATGAGAACGAAAAGGCTGCAATAATAGGGATTATGAGCAATTATGAGAAATAAATGAAAAAATATTAATGGAAAACGGCAAATAATGCGACTTAAGGCATATTTACGCCTCTAGCGCTTACGAGAAGGGTGTACCATTGCTCTCTTGTCATCTTTTCTGCTTGTTTTTCAGCATCTTTACATGCCATAATACGCTCTGGATTTACGGTGCCGATAACGGGTTGAATACGTGCAGGATGCTTCATCAGCCAGCCAAGCACGATCGCTTCCGGAGTTGTATCATTCTCAACGGCCAGTTGCTTAACGAGAGCGGCTGTTTGCAATTCCGCTTCTTTCGCATTCTCCGATGGTCTGCCGGAAAACCTGCCTTGAGCGAGCGGACCCCACGCTTGAATTTGAATATTTTCCGTTTGCATAAACTCCATAAGCCCCTCAGGAAAACTATCTTTTAATCCAGCTTTTTGGTTGACGTGAACGCCATGATCGACCCAGTCATGACGCAACAGGCTCATCTCTAGCTGATTCACGACAATTGGATCTGGCAATTCACGCTGCAAGAAACGGATCTGGCCAGGACTCATATTAGAAACGCCAAAGTTGCGTACCTTGCCTGCGAGCTTCAGCTTTGTAAAGGCTTCAGCGATTTCGTCCGGCTCCATGAGCGGGTCTGGACGGTGAAGCAGCAGAACGTCCAAGTACTCTGTGCCAAGCCGCTCTAAAATGCCGTCTACCGAAGTCGAAATATGCTCCTTTGAGAAATTGAAGCGTCCTGGCAATACGCCATCCGCCATTTGAATGCCGACTTTGGATTGAATGACAATTTGCTCGCGCAGCTTAGGCTGCTGCTTGAGCACTTGTCCAAATACGGATTCGGCTTTGCCTCTTGTATAAATGTCTGCATGATCGTACATCGTAATGCCGATTGACAAGGCTGCTTCAACTGCAGCCTCCGCTTGAGAGATATGATTGGATGTAATCGGATCTGCGAGGTCCCAGCTTCCGCCAAGCCCCATGCAGCCTATCACAAGTCTACTGTCTGATATTCCGCGACGAGCTAATGGCATCAATTTCATTATTTTATCAACCTCCGCAATCGTTTTATATGTAGCCTTCAATCGGATTCTATTATACCGCTCTATTTCGAAACATATAAGCACTGAAAAAAAGTTCACTAACTAACCTTGAGACACACCTGTTATATGAAATTAACCTGCTGCAAGCTATCGTTGCAAGCGCTTCTTTTTGATGCTACATTACTTAGTGATTCGTGCTGTGTTCAAAGAATGCTAGTTGAAGAAGGCTAGCATCACTACATCTTGTTTGGGAGGAATATCGATTGGCTTATATTACCTGCAATTTTTTCTCGGAAGCGCTGGGCTTAAGCACGTCTATGACCGTTATTTTGCCGCAGCAGACATCCTCGCAAATCGGAATGAATAATCGCAGCAGCAAGAAGCTGCACAAAACCTTATATTTATTGCACGGCTTATCCGACGACGATACGATTTGGTCAAGAAGAACGTCAATCGAGCGCTATGTAGCAGAGCTTGGGCTCGCCGTGGTCATGCCGAATGTGCATCAAAGCTTTTATACCGATATGGAATACGGCAATAAATATTGGACCTTTCTAACGGAAGAGCTTCCGGCTGTCGCCAGATCGTTCTTCCCTTTATCAGACGCACGCGAGGATAATTATGTTGCAGGCTTGTCGATGGGCGGCTACGGCGCTTTCAAATGGGCGCTTAGACATCCTGATCGAATCGCAGCTGCTGGCAGCTTGTCAGGCGCACTCGATATGGCAAACCACATCAAGGACCCGGCTCATATGAAGCCGTTATTCAACCTTATCTATGGAGATAAAGAGATTAAAGGCTCCAATGAGGATTTATTGCATCTAGCAGCGCAATTTCCTTCTCATTTGCCGAAGCCGGCATTATATCAGTGCTGCGGCACGGAGGATTTCTTGTACAATGATAATCTCGCATTTCGCGACGCCTGCAAGCAGGCAGATTATCCATTGACATACGTAGAAGGTCCGGGCAGTCATGAATGGGGCTATTGGGATACGCATATCCAGCATTTTTTAAAGTGGCTTCCAACCGATAACGAGTAGACAGCAGCTGTGCGGGTACGAGTGAATAGATGGAGAGAGGGAAGCTTTCAGCCGGAGAGGCTGGAAGCTTTCTTTTTTATTTATTTTAGGGTTGCAAAATGTATCCGCTGCCATTATGCTTTGTATAGGATTAATGTTTATGCGTATGGATAAATAAATATATTAATCCAACAACATTTTGAATACGTTATTTATTCTAATCATACAGAAGCGAGGGCGACTAATTTGGCAAACCGCGTAACCATTAACGCCGATTTGGCAGCAGGTACAATTAACCGCAACATTTATGGACATTTCTCCGAGCATTTGGGTCGTTGCATTTATGAAGGCATTTGGGTGGGCGAGGATTCCAAGATCCCGAATACGAACGGTATTCGCAATGATGTTGTTGCCGCGCTTAAGCAGCTGAAAATTCCAGTGCTGCGCTGGCCGGGCGGCTGCTTTGCCGATGAATATCATTGGAAGGACGGCATCGGTCCGCGCGAGTCGCGCAAGCGGATGATTAATACACACTGGGGCGGCGTCGTTGAAAACAACCATTTTGGCACCCATGAGTTTTTGATGCTGTGTGAAATGCTGGAGTGCGAGCCATACATCTCAGGCAATGTGGGAAGCGGCACCGTTCAGGAAATGTCTGAATGGGTGGAATACATGACGTTTGACGGCGTTTCGCCGATGGCGGAACTGCGCCGAGAGAATGGCAGAGAAAAGCCGTGGAACGTCAAATATTTTGGCGTCGGCAACGAGAACTGGGGCTGCGGCGGCAACATGCGTCCGGAGTATTATGCGGATCTGTATAGAAGATATCAAACCTACGTGCGCAACTACGGCGAGAACAAGATCCACAAAATCGCATGCGGACCTAACGTTGACGATTATCAATGGATGGAAGTTCTGATGCGTGAAGCGCATCGCATGATGGATTCGATTTCGCTTCATTATTACACACTTCCCGGCGAGTCCTGGTCGCAAAAAGGCGCGGCGACGGGCTTCTCCGAGGATGAGTGGTACTCCACGCTGAAGAAAGCGCTATGGATGGATGAGCTGATCGAGCGTCATTCAACGATTATGGACAAGTATGACCCTAGTAAACGAATTGGTCTAATCGTAGACGAGTGGGGAACTTGGTTCGATGTAGAGCCGGGCACGAACCCAGGCTTCCTCTACCAGCAGAACACCATTCGCGATGCGCTTGTGGCAGGCATTACGCTGAACATTTTCCACGACCATTGCGACCGGGTACAAATGGCTAACATCGCGCAGGTCATCAACGTGCTGCAATCGGTTATTTTGACCGAGGGCGAGAAAATGGTTCTGACGCCAACGTATCATGTATTTGATATGTACAAGGTGCATCAGGACGCAACGCTGCTTTCGACATCGATTGACAGCCAGGATTACGCCCATAACGATCAGAAGATTCCGCAGGTATCCGTATCGTCATCGAAGGATGCGGAAGGGCGCATCCATGTCAGCTTGTGCAATCTGGACAATCAGTCCGGTGCAGACGTTGAAATTGATCTTCGCGGCTTAGCTGGCGCAGCGCTTAAGGTGTCGGGTACGGAGCTTACCGCGGCAATCAAGGATGCTCACAATACGTTCGAGCAGCCTGACGCCGTAGTGCCTACCGCTTATCAAGCCTTTACGGTAGATGGCGCAACGATCAGCGCGAAGCTATCGCCAATGTCCGTTACCGTTCTTGAACTGATTTCGGAATAAGGAACGCCTTATGATGAGCAGCAAAAATCAGTGCAAAGGCTGCCGTGACGAGTACCGTGTAACGGATGAGCAGATCGATCGTATTTTGGCGGCGCCGATGTTTCAATCGGACATCAGCGTGCCGGATGATGTGTATGAGCAGCGCTTGCGGCAATGCAGCGACTGCACGAAGTTTCAATATGGCACAACTTGCGCCGTCTGCGGCTGCTTCGTGCGAATTGCCGCCAAATACAAAGACCGTGCCTGTCCATTGCCGGGCGAAAGCCGCTGGGCAAAACATGCTTAATCAATAGTGAAGACAATAGACAGCCGCTTTCCGCTATTAGGGAGAGCGGCTTTATTGCATAAGGAACCCATTTTGTTTGCAAAATGCAGGAGCTATCCTAACAAAAAGGGTGACCAGAAGCCATTTGGCAGCTGGTCACCTTTTTTTTCTCATTATTTGTAGCTAGGAAGCCAGCTGCCATGCGCTTCGATGAGCTCGTCGCAAAGCGACACGATATCATCCATAGACAGCTCAGCTGATGTATGCGGATCGAGCAGGGCAGCGTGATAAATATGATCGCGCTTGCCTGTAATTGCAGCTTCGATGGTCAACAGCTGCGTGTTGATATTCGTACGGTTCAGCGCTGCAAGCTGCGGCGGCAGGTCGCCGACATACGTTGGCGTTACGCCATTTGCATCGACCAAGCAGGGTACTTCTACGCATGCTTCCTTCGGCAAGTTCGTAATCAAGCCGGTATTCATCACATTGCCGCCGATTTTGAACGGTTTGTTCGATTCAATCGCTTCAAGAATGTAAGATGCATACTCATGGCTGCGGCAGTGCTCGAGATTGCGATCGTTGACGAGCGACTCGCGCATCGACTCCCAGCGCTCGATCTGGTTCACGCAGCGGCGCGGATACTCATCGAGCGGAATATTGAACCTTTCGATAAGCTCTGGATAATTGCGCTTGATGAAGTACGGATGGTATTCGGCGTTATGCTCCGATGATTCGGTAATGTAATAGCCGAATTTCAGCATCAGCTCGTAGCGCACCATATCTTTGTGCTGCTCCTTTTGCTTCTCTGCCGCACGGCGTTTAATTTCCGGATAGAGATCGACGCCATCCTTGCTTGCTTCAAGCAGCCATGCCATATGGTTAATGCCCGCAATTTTGTATTTAACGCCTGTTGGATCCAGATCCAAATGCTCGAACAGATGCGGCACGCATACTTGCACGCTGTGGCATAGGCCGACGGTTTGCACGCCGCCGTACGTATTCATCACGTTGGTGAGCACAGCCATCGGATTTGTGTAGTTCAGGAACAGCGCGTCCGGACATACCTCGTTAATATCGCGAGCGAAATCGAGCATAACGGGAATCGTGCGCAAATTGCGGAAAATGCCTCCGATCCCAACGGTATCGGCGATCGTTTGGCGCAGGCCGTATTTTTTTGGAATTTCAAAATCGATGATGGTGCATGGATCGTAGCCGCCTACTTGGATAGCGTTCACGATATATTTAGCTCCGCGAAGTGCTTCTTTACGGTCGGTATAGGCTTTAATCTGGCAAGTGGAACCGCTTGTTTGCTTGATATTGAGCAGCATTTGCTCGGAATCATGTAGACGCTCGGCGTCAATATCGAATAAAGCGATTTCAAAACCTTGAAGCGCTGGGGTTTGCATGACGTCGCCGAGAATATTTTTGGCAAATACAGAGCTGCCTGCGCCAATAAATGTAATTTTAGACATTAGACAATAGCCTCCTAGTGGATGATTGCTGACTCCTATAGTATAAGGAGGAAAAAGGGAAATGAATATGGAAGGAACGAAGCATTATATGGAGAAATGTTGCATCATTTAGTATGATAGCTAGAGCGGTCCCGCATGGAGGTGTGACGATGGAAACGCATCATAGTATTTCATTAAGCATTAATGCAGCTCCGCTAAAAGGAGAAATGTCCGTCTTATTTAGCGGGAAGGGGCAGCCGGTCGCTGGACATTTTATCGGGCCGGCGGTTCACGATTATTATTTAATTCATATTGTGCTCGGCGGCGAAGGGCTATTCGAAACGCTAGGAAAGGCTTATTCGTGCAAGTCTGGCGATGCTTTCGTCATCTTCCCAGACATCTTGGTCAAATACGAGGCAAGCATGAGCAGCCCCTGGCAGTATATGTGGGTCGCTTTCTCGGGCGACATCGTAGAATCGTCGCTCAGCTCGATCGGCATTACGCCAGACCAAGCAGTCATTCGCGATTGCTCGCTGCCCGTCATGCAGAAAATGTTCAAAAGCATGCGCAAAAGCATGGAGAAAACGAATGCACCTGCGCTTGGTAACATGGAGTCCTCAGGCTGGCTAAGGCTGATTTTGCATGAGCTCGGCAGGCTGCAGCTAACGGAAAATACAGAGGCTGACTCTCCAGCCCCCCGCTCGTACCGCCAAATCGATCAGGCTATTCGCCTGTTTTCCTTACAGTATGGGCAGCAGCTGTCCATTGAAAGCATCGCCCGTACGCTCGGCTACCATCGAGCACATCTAACGAGGCTATTTAAAGAGGCGACTGGCTTGCCGCCCATGCAATATTTATTGAAGGTGCGGATGAAGAAGGCCGAGGAGCTGCTGGAGGGAGAGCTTACGATCGCCCAGATCGCTGCCTCTGTCGGCTACAACGATCCTCTCTTTTTCACCAAGCAATTTCATAAATGGAGCGGGCAATCTCCTACCGATTTTCGGAAAAATCTACTGAAAGAATAGTCTAGCTCCTCTATGCAAAGTTGTACGGCTTCAGGCTGTATAACTTTTTTCTTTTGTCCAAACACGTCAAGTCCATGCTCCATATAATGTCTAGGAACAGGTAATGGAGGTGTGAAAGCCGTGATTACGATAAGCTTATGCATGATTGTCAAAAACGAAGAGCAGGTTCTAGCAAGATGCCTGGATTCCGTAAAAGAGCTGGTAGATGAAATCATTATCGTAGATACAGGGTCTACCGATCGTACGAGAGAAATTGCCGCTAACTATACGAACCGGATTTTTCATTTTGAGTGGATCGATGATTTTTCAGCTGCTAGAAACTTTTCATTTCGACATGCTGCCGGGGACTATATTCTATGGCTGGATGCGGACGATTTGCTGCAGGAGAAGGATCAAGAGGAGTTCAAAGCGCTCAAGCTAAGCCTGGATCCGGCTGTCGACTCTGTTTGCATGGATTACTGCGTTGCGTTCGACCCTCTCGGCCAGCCAACTGTCGTTACCAAAAGAAATAGGCTCGTGAAGCGTTCCCGTCAATTTCAATGGCAAGATCCGGTGCATGAGCAGTTAGCGGTTACGGGAAAAGTCATTTTATCTGACGTTGCTGTGAGTCATGGGCGGGTGCATGAGAAGTCGGAGCGGAATTTGCGCATTTATGAAAGCAGGCTTGCGCAGGGGGTCACGCTCTCGAATCATCAGCAGCTGCAATATGCAATGGAGCTAACGGCCCATGGTTATTATGAAAAAGCAATCGAAATCTACGATACGATTATTGCCGATCCAAATCGTTATTTTGAAGATAAATTGTTAGCTTGTGATCGAACGGCTCACTGTCATCATGAGCTTGGCCATAAAGAGCAGGAGCTTCAATCGCTGTTAAAAACGTTCAACTACGACGTTCCGCGTGCCGATTATGTATGCCGGATCGCCTACTATTTTCAGGAGAACAACGACTTTGCGAAAGCTGTTAACTGGTACCAATTGGCGCTCAAGCTGGAGAAGCCAAACGACCGTTTGCGCAGCATCAATAACATGGCCTGGACATGGTTTCCCCATCTTCAGCTCGTGAAATGCTATGGCAAGCTTGGGCAATTGGAGCAAGCCTATAAGCATAATGAAATTGCGCTTTCGTTCGCGCCAAACGATTCAACTATTTTAGAAAACAAACAAGTGCTGGAGAAGCATTTGCGCAGAAAAGGTTATTTGAAGTGAAGATGATAAAGGCTTTCAGGCAATCTGCAATCAGTTGTTTGCAGCAGTGCCAGGGGAAGCCTATTTCATTTTGTCCAGGCTAATATCGTATCTATTAGAAGCAGCCAACCATATGATAAATAATGCTAGAACAAGTTTACTAGGAGGAGAGGCAATGACTTTATCAAGAATAGGGACGAAAAAACGCGTCTGCAAGAGGATTGTTCGCAAGAGTGTCAGCAAGACCATCGTTTGCAAGAAAACCGTCAGCAAGAAGCGCGCTAGCAAACCTGCTATTACAAAGAAACGAATCTGCAAGACGATTATCTGTAAGCCAATTGTCAGAAAGAAGCGTGACAGCAAGGCAAGAATAAAACGCAACTCCGCGTTTAGAGCAGTGTCCGGTGTTGATCAAAATCTGCTTGATGATGTGACTGCAAAAGTTCAGTATCAGGTGGAAGAATTGGATCTGGGCAATGAATATAATTCGGCTAACTCGACTTTTCGCCCTAAACAAGATGGCGTATACATGCTTTTTGCAAGCGTATTTTTTCAAACCGTTACAGAGACGCAATACACGCTAGAGTTAGAGATTAAAGTCAATGGCGTGCCTCGAATTTCAGATCAAGAAGATTATACGACGACAAGCGGCATTATTGATGCAGGCGGTTTAGTAGAATTAGAAGCGCGCGATAGAGTGGAAGTATTTGCTACTGTTCTTGAAAAAAACGTGGAAATTCAAAGTGGATTAGCTACCCGTTTTGAAGGAGCTAGAATTAGATAGTGTGCGAACGAGTCAAGGGGAATCGAATAAATGAATAATGATACGCAAACGAGCGCTAGTGGAGATACTAGGGGCTCGTTTTTCTTTTCGATTAACCACCAACACTAGCAAACATACATTAACCAACACAGCTTCAAGCACAAGCACCTGTAAAAAAGCGGCAGCCATGGACTAGAAAACAAAGTCCTAGACTGCTGTTGTTTTATCGTTCCCCGTTTGATCATTAGCAAATGAATTACAACTCGTTATTTCTCCCAAAGCTCAACCAGTCGACCTTCAGGATCTTCAATCCAAATAAACTTTCCAAATTCACTAATCTCGTACCATTTTTTTATAGCTTCAAGATTTTTAGTTCTCCAAAATATTCCTCCGAAACCTTTTATCATTGTATCTAACCCCTGTCTGTCATCAAATTTTTAGCTATCCGATTACATTAGATATTCGAGATTTTAATTTAAGTTCCTTTTTCAACTATACTGCCTTTAGTTCAATAGACAAATGTTTTTAGAAGAAATAATCTAGTGTACAGGAACTCAAGAAGAGCTCATTCCTCTAAATCAGTACTGTATTTCTTAAGGGGTTCTTGTATCCTTACTTTTCCCCGGACTTAGTTAATTCTTAGCTGAAGTAGTAAGTTTTTTTGAAAAAATATGTTGCCAACCACGTAAATCTATATTATATTTATGTTGCCGGCAACATAATACAGAGTATCCCCATTTTGCTGAAGTTTATGGGGAGCAGTATATATCGAAGGTGGTGAAATGTAATGAAATCACATCAAAAAGAAAAGACACTGTCGGATCTAGACGGTAGTATCGCAAGTCAGTTTCCGATAAGTTTCTCCATCTTTGCACTGGCAAGATCCCACCGAGGATTGGCTGCACATTGGATACGGGAAACAGGCCTATTTCCTGGACAAGAGATCATTCTTATGCAGCTGTGGGAACAAAATCTTCAATCTCAATATAGTCTAGGTCGAACATTGAGGTTGGATCATTCGACAATTGCAAAATCGGTTCGTCGTTTGGAAGATGCTGGTCTGGTAACCCGTACCCGTTCTTCGGAAGATGGCAGAGTGACCCTCGTTTCACTGACCGATGAAGGAAAAGCATTGGAAGAGAAGGTTCGGAAAGCTTGGAATAAACTTGAAATGGTTACAACTGAAGAATTGTCCGAACACGAAAAAAAGGTTTTACAGAGCCTATCGGTAAAAATTGCTTCTAAGCTGGATTCAATTCTAGATGATACTATAAAAGGGGAATGAGAAATATGAGTGAAAAGACAATGAAAGCTATTCAAGTTCACCAATACGGGGAGCCGGAAGTGTTGAAGTTAGAAGAGATCCCTGTACCGGAGCCTCGTAAAGGCGAAGTATTGGTGAAAATCGTCGTAGCGGCTGCTATTCCTCTTGATTGGAAAATCCGGAACGGTTGGCTTCGAAATGTTTTTATTAAAGAACTACCTTACACACCCGGTACCTCTGTATCCGGAATTGTAGCCTCCGTCGGTGAAGGAGTAACGCGCTTCCAACAAGGTGACCAAGTATTTGGGAATGTAAATGGCGGATATGCGGAATACGGGATTGCACGGGAAACAGATCTAGTGATGATGCCTGAAAACCTAAGCTTCGAGAATGCCGCCACAATAAAAGGAGGAGCAGAATCGGCCTGGAAGGCACTGTTTACAGAAGGGGAACTGGAAGAAGGACAAACCGTGCTTATTCATGCAGCCGCTGGGGGCGTAGGACAGTTTGCAGTACAACTGGCCAAATGGAAAGGTGCAACGGTCATTGGCACGGCTTCAACCTCCAATCTGGCATATGTAAAAGCTTTGGGTGCCGATCAAGTTATTGATTATACAACAACAAAATTTGAAGATATGGCTTCCGATGTTGACTTGGTTGTTGAAGCTGTAGGTGGTGATACGGAAGACCGTTCTTGGGTTGTTCTAAAACGAGGCGGAAAGCTGGTTTCTCTAACACAGCTCCCCAACGCACAAAAAGCTGAGCAATATGGCATAACGGCTAAATTTAATTCTAAATTTCCAACAAATGAGGATCTCTCAGTCATTGCAAATTTAATCGCTGACGGTACATTAAGAGCAGAGATTGACTCCGTTTTTTTATTGAGTGAAGCAAAAAAGGCGCATGAAAAAAGTGAAGCCAGACACGGGCGCGGCAGAATACTTTTAAACGTTAATCCTCTCTGAGACCCAGAGATATTTCATTTTTTTAATATATAACAAGAAATGCGGCCGATTCTGGGATCAGCTGCATTTTTTATTTCTTACTTATTAAACTGTCAGTTAGTTTAATGACGCATCGGTAGTCTAATACTTTATTTTCTTTCAACACCACCAGCGCAGCCACCAGCACCACCACTAGCACAGCCACCAGTAAATCCGCCAGTATCACCTCTAGCACAACCACTACTAAATCCACCGATGAAAAACACACGAAGGGAAGATTAACGGGAAAAACTCCCGTTATTTCAAGCAAATTCGTTCGAAAAACTGTATTAGAGGGAATTTCTCCAGCTAATTTTCTGTTTTCTATTGAATGTGATTGAAATTCCTGATTTTAACAGGAGGTTTTCCAGTTAATTGATTTATTCGCTGTGATATTAAAAAATTAGAGGGACATTTTCCTGTTAATTCAGTTCTGCTGCGAGGGGGAGGGGAAGACGTTATACGATTCCCTCCCAATACGCAAAACGAGCCTTATAAGCTGAACTGTGACTCGCAAGAGGGGCACTTTTTTCAAAGTGTCCTTCTAACTGGGTTACAGGTCAAGCGATTCTAAAGGCTCGTTTTCATTATGTTCAATAAGCTACAGCACCATCTAAAGCTGCGCTATTTCCTTCACCGACCTGCGGATCAACAAATCTGCCGGCAAAACGATTTTTTTCCACGGCAGCGCGGTTTCGCGTTCTTGAATGCGCTCGACGAGCATTTGCATGCCCATGTAGCCGAATTGGTAAGCCTGCTGGGCGGCAACGGTCAAGAAGGGCTCGACCTCCGAATAAGGTCCAAGATCATCGAAGCATACGATCGACATATCCTCCGGCACACGCAAACCCCGGTCGCGCAGCAGCCTTAATATTTCGACGGCAAGCACGTTGTTGCCCGCCACAATCGCGGTAGGAGCAGGCTTCAGCTGATCCAGCCATTGGCCCATTTCCGTTAAATCGCTTAATGGCCCAAAGCTCGTTTCAAATACATAACGCTCGTCATACGCCAAATCATTGAGCTTCAACCCATCCTGATAGCCCTGCAGCCGCAGGCGCGCGCTGGAGATTGAAGCAGAGCCGTTTACCATCGCAATCGTCCGATGACCCTGCGAGGCAAGATGCTCCACGAGCCGTCTCGCGCCATCCTTGCTGTCCCCAAGCACAATGTCGCAATCGATGCCTGGCACTTCGCGGTCAAGCAGCACGAACGGCACTTTATGCTTGCGCAGCGATTCCAGATGAGGCAGCGAAGGGTCGCCGGCAGGCGCAACCAGAACGCCATCGACGCGCGTTGTCAAAATCGTCGTGATATAATCGGATTCCTTCTCCAAGCTTTCATCGCTGTTGCCGAACAGCAGGCGGTAGCCGGAGCGCTTCGCAGCATCCTCGGCTCCGCGAGCGAGCGTTGTATAGAACGGGTTCATAATATCGGTAATGAGCAGAAAGAGCAGCTTCGTCTGCTGGAGCACGAGGCTGCGCGCCGTTTGATTGGGCACATAACCAAGCTCCTCCATGACGCGTTTCACCTTTGCTCTTGTTTTCTCGCTTATTTTGCCAGTGTTATTGATAACTCTGGAGACGGTCATAGCGGATACGCTAGCCTTGGCCGCTACATCATAAATCGTTACCATAATTTTGTCCCCTTATCGCTAAATCATAGTTTCTATCATACAGAAAAGTAGTCATTGACAGCAACCTTTTTTATTGTTATTTTGGGGTTATCGATAACATTATTTTAACCTAATGGAGGTTTTATTCATGACGGACTCAAACTTGCGTTTCCAAAGCGGATTTCCAAAAATCGGCATTCGCCCTACCATTGACGGCAGACGGAAAGGGGTTCGCGAATCATTAGAGGAGCAAACGATGAACATGGCAATCGCGACTGCGAAGCTGTTATCGGAGCATTTGCGCTATCCGAACGGCGAGCCTGTTGAATGTGTCATTGCGGACAGCTGTATTGGCGGCGTGTCTGAAGCGGCGGCATGCGCCGATAAATTTGCCAAATCCGGTGTAGGGGTATCGATAACGGTTACGCCTTGCTGGTGCTACGGTACGGAAACGATGGATATGGACCCTTCCATTCCGAAAGCGGTATGGGGCTTCAATGGGACAGAGCGTCCAGGCGCAGTATACTTGGCGGCGGTATTGTCCGGCTATGCGCAAAAAGGGCTTCCGGCGTTCGGCATTTATGGCGAGCATGTACAGGATGCAGGCGACACTTCCATTCCGTTTGACGTGAAAGACAAGCTGCTTGGTTTTGCCAAAGCGGCACTTGCTGTAGCGTATATGCGCGGCAAATCATATTTATCCATGGGCTCGGTTTCGATGGGCATCGCAGGATCAATCGTGAACGACGCGTTTTTCCAAGAGTATCTTGGCATGCGTACCGAATATATTGACATGACTGAATTTGTACGCCGCATGGAAGAAAATATTTATGATGGCGTGGAATTCGAGAAAGCGCTTACGTGGGTGAAGGGAAACTGTATTGAAGGCAAGGACAACAATCCCTCCCATCTTCAAACTTCGAGAGAACAGAAGGATGCAGACTGGGAAACCGTTGTCAAAATGACGCAAATTGCCCGTGACCTCATGGTCGGCAATCCAAGGCTTGCAGAGCTTGGCTTCGGCGAGGAGGCAGGCGGCCACAACGCGATCGTAGCAGGTTTCCAAGGCCAGCGGCAGTGGACGGATCATTTTCCAAACGGCGATTTCATGGAAACGCTGCTTAATTCCTCGTACGATTGGAACGGAATTCGTGCTCCCTATATGGTGGCAACGGAAAATGACAGCTTGAACGGCGTGGCGATGCTGTTTGGCAACCTGCTTACGAATACTGCTCAAATTTTCGCGGATGTTCGTACGTACTGGAGCCCTGAATCGGTTGAGCGCGTAACTGGACATAAGCTCGAGGGAGCGGCAGCGAACGGTCTCCTTCACTTGATCAACTCGGGCTCGGCAACGATGGATGGTACTGGCGAACAGACAAGAGACGGCCAACCGGCTATGAAGCCTTTCTGGGAAATTTCCGAGGACGAGGCGCAAAAATGTTTAAACGCTACATCATGGCGCCCAGCTTCCGTAGAATATTTCCGCGGCGGCGGCTACTCTTCTGATTACTTAACACGCGGCGGCATGCCGATGACGATGTCTCGGATCAACTTGGTTAAAGGCATCGGTCCTGTGCTCCAAATTGCGGAAGGCTATTCGGTCGATTTGCCGGAGGATGTGCATAACACGCTGGACAACCGTACAGATCCAACTTGGCCTACGACTTGGTTTGCTCCAATCATTACGGGAGAGGGCGCTTTCCACTCCGTATATGAGGTAATGGACAATTGGGGTGCGAATCACGGCTCGATCAGCTACGGGCATATCGGCGCTGATTTAATTACGCTCGCTTCCATGCTTCGGATTCCGGTCAATATGCATAATGTTCCAGAAGAACGTATTTTCCGTCCTAGAGCATGGGGCTTGTTCGGAACAGCCAATGCGGAGAGCGCAGATTACCGTGCTTGTCAAAATTTCGGGCCTATTTATAAATAAATTGGAGGTTTTACAATGAGCAGCACAGATATTCGCAATGAGCTATGCAAATATGCGCGCAAGACGGTAACGAACAAGCTGGTCGTAGGACCAGGCGGCAACATCAGCGCTAAATTCGAGGGTAAAATGTACCTTTCGCCAAGCGGCTTCGCCCTTGATGAAGTAGAACCGCATCAATGGGTCGAGGTGGATATCGAGACGGGAGAAATTACGGATATCGGTCTGCGTCCGTCCTCTGAGGTGCTCATGCATCTTTATGCGTATCGCGCAAACCCAGATATCGGGGCAATCGTTCATACTCATCCGCCATATTGCATTGCTTTTACATTAGTTGAGCAGGAGCTGCCGATCATGTTCCCGGACCAAGCGGCGCTCGTCGGCAAAACCGTTTACGTACCGTATGTTCTTCCAACGACGGATAAGCTCGCTGACGCTTATGTAGCGAAAGTGAATGAAGCAAGCTCCGTATTGCTCGGCAACCATGGGCTTGTGACATCGGGACGCAATTTGCGCGAGGCGTATTACCGTACCGAAGTCGTGGAGGAAAGCACAAAAATTTATTTGATTGCCAAAGCGATCCGCGAGCCGAAGGTGCTTACGAAGGAAGAATTTGAAGAGATCGCATCGCTTGAGAGCGAAGCGTACCGCATCGAATTGCTGCAAAAGATGAAGTAAGCGGCTGGCGCCATCATGGCGCTGGCTTTACGTAAAGGGGGCTCTTAAGCATGACGAAGCTTGCGACCGTGCTCGCGTTTGATTTAGGCGCAAGCAGCGGCAGGGCGTTAATCGGCGAGCTGCTGCCTGATGAGGCAAGCGGGCAAAAGAAGCTGAAGGTGACCGAAATTCATCGTTTTCCGAATCAGCCGATCGCCGTTGGCGGCCATTTGCACTGGGATATATTGCGCCTCTTGCAGGAGCTGAAGATTGCTATTCGCAAAGCCTTCCAAGAAGGCTATGCGCCGCAAACGTTCGGCATTGACACATGGGGCGTCGATTTTGGCTTATTGGATGCCAATGGGGAGCTTCTCGGCAACCCTTACCATTACCGCGATCCGCAAACAGAGGGAATCATTGAAGAGCTGAACGAGCTGATTGGCAAAGACCGCATGTATGAGCAAGGCGGCTTGCAGTTTATGCCCTTCAATACGATCAACCAGCTGTATGCGATGAAAAAGGCGGCGTCGCCCAAGCTTGCGGCGGCAAGCACGCTGCTGCTCACGCCGGATTTGCTTGCTTATTTTCTGACTGGCGAGAAAGTATGCGAGTTTACGATGGCGACTACGACGCAGCTCTATCAGCCAAAGGAGCAGCAGTGGAACAGGGAGGTTATGGGTGAGCTCGGCATTCCGAGCCATCTATTTATAGAGCCGATTCATCCGGGCACGAAAGTGGGGATGTTAACGCCAGATGTTTGCGCTGAGCTTGATGTCCCGCCGATTATGGCAGTAGCGGTTGGCACGCATGATACGGAATCAGCAGTAGCAGCCGTTCCAGCTGCTGGCGAATCCGCGTTTGCATATCTCGTCTGCGGCACTTGGTCGCTGCTAGGCACGGAGCTTCCAGAACCGCTCGTTACGCCTGAGGCACAGGCGCTCGATTTCTCTAACGAAGGCGGAGTAGGGGGGACGTACCAACTGCTCAAGAACATTATGGGCTTATGGATATTGCAGGAATGCAAGCGGGAATGGGAGGAGCAGGGCAACGATTGGTCGTTTGCTGACATCGTAGTTCAAGCGGAACGCGCCGAGCCGTTCCGCAGCTTCATTCATCCCGACGATCCGTCCTTCTATGCGCCGTCCGGCATGATTGGCCGCATTCAAGCCTATTGCCGCCAAACGTCGCAGCCGGTTCCACAGACGGTAGGTGAAATCGCAAGATGTATACTAGAAAGCCTTGCGCTCAGATACCGTCAGGCGTTAGCACAGATGGAAGCTTTAACGGAGCAGTCGTTCAGCGGCTTGCATATGGTTGGCGGCGGCATTCAAAATGAGCTGCTGTGCAGGCTAACGGCAAACGCGATTGGCCGTCCTGTCTGGACGGGGCCAGTGGAAGCGAGTGCGATTGGCAACATGTTGATGCAGCTCGTAGCAATGGGCGAATGCGCCAATTTGCAGGACGCGCGCCAGCTTGTCGCAGCGTCATTTCCTATCGATGAATATGCCCCTGAGCAAACGATGGAATGGAATACGGCGTTTGAGTCGTTTGAGCGGTTAACCGAGGTAATGAAATAGCGATTATTTATTACGATAGCATTTAGAAAGGACGGGGCAAGCATGCTGATTGGCATATCGAAATTTATTTCCCCTGAGCTGCTTAAGGTGCTCAGTGAAATGGGTCATAGCGACGAAATCGTCCTCGCTGACGGCAACTTTCCGGGGGCGAGCCATGCGCAGCGCCTTATCCGCGCCGACGGGCATAATGTGCCTGAGCTGCTTGACGCGATTTTGCGGCTGTTCCCGCTCGACCAATACGTCGAGAAGCCAGCTGCGCTTATGCAGGTTGTTGCCGGAGATACGGTGGAAACGCCAATTTGGGAGCAATATCGTTCAATCATCGAGCAGCGGACGGGGCTTTCGGAGCCTTTCGAGCAGGTGGAGCGCTTCGCGTTCTACGAGCGGGCAAAGAAGGCTTACGCTGTTATCGCTACAGGTGAGAGTGCACTGTACGCCAATCTTATTTTGAAGAAGGGCGTTATTGCGGATAGTTAGATAATAAGGAAACTGATGATGATAAAGACTGCTTCGCGGATGAAACCGGGGCAGTCTTTTTCCACATATGTAACATATTGGTGTTGGTTTGCGTTATAAGAGACATATACTTGTTATCGTTGACTAATAGGAGGTATTTGCTCTGAAAAAAAAGAGATTGTATCCAGTGCTCATTTTTGTTGCATTACTCATTATCCTTAAAGACCATACGGGGACATCACTAGGCGATCACATGTTAAACACATTTGGTTTATCTCCATGGACATACATTGATCATACCGGTTTTTATCTCCCAGGGATCATTGGCATTACTCTGTTTTTCGTCGCTGTAATTTTAACGCGCAGAGCCTATCATTCTAAAGGTAAAGAATTCCGTAATCAAATGATTATCGGCTGCATCTTGCTCGTATGGTTGTTCCCGTTTGCTTCGGAGAAAAGCCTCTTTCTACTTCTATATCATACATCCTCGGTAGAGAAGATGGATTATTCTTTAAAAGATAATAAGTGTACATTCACCGGGGAAGAGAATGTTGTATTAGCGAGTTGCTCGGTTACCGTATATAATTACGGCAAAGCGGAAAGCGTGTCTATAAGACCTCTGATCAACGAACCACCTGCTGAAGTAGTTTTTGATGCTAAAGTCATTTCTATCTCTCCCCACAAAACGGTTAATTTGAGGACTGAATTTGTTGGCACGCAAAAAAATGGCAGCGGCTTTTCAGGATATAGTGAAAAAGTGGAATTTGAACTAACGACTCCAGCCCCGGAAAATGCAACTTATGTGGCAATGGAAATGCGCGAAATCGCTTGGAAGTCTTTATTGGAGGAACAGAAAGATACGGTTATTGAGAATTGGTATTATGCTGAAGTCTCGCCGTCTAGATGGGAATATATACCTTCCAATCGAGATGGAAAAGCAAAGAATGACAACCAAATCGTTCGGGTTATTTTCAAAACAAAACTAGATCCATTACTTGGACCAATCGGCATTTATATCGATGCAGAAGCCGAAACGGTCGTAGGCTATGATTATAGGGACTAGAGATCAGGACTTCAACATTTGAAGTCCCTTTGTTTGTCTATGATTCAACAAACTATTATTCGACAGAGCCTATCTTCAAATAATCCTCGCGCAAAATCCCGTAATAAACGACGTCCTCGTACTGATCCCATTTGTGAAAATGCTGCCGGAAGGTGCCTTATTGGAAGTTACAAGCGTTTTAAGCAGATTTATTTGGATCGTTCAGCGAAGGCTGATTGGACGAATTCAGCAATACTTTAGGGAATAACAAATAAGCTGGGGCAGCCCTTAGGTGCTTTCACCTAAAAGAGCTGCCCCAGCTTATATTTATGATAACTATCGATTATTTTTTGAAAAAGCCGCTAAAGATTTCTGCTGTCTTTTCCTGGTCCGGAGAAATGGAGAATAGGACAAAATTCCCGTTGCTTATTATTTGGTAGTTTAGCGCTTGCTCGTACTGGTCAGGCAAATACGTTTCGAACGCTTTTTGTATCGCTTCAGCTCGCTTCTCGAATGCTGCCTCGATATCTGCATAGTCTTTTTCCGATTTGAGGTGGACGACGGAGAATTCACCAGCTTGAATCATCATCTTAGGCTGATAGAAAATGCCGTCAACCAGCTGAGCTTCCATGTCTATGCCATAGACGTCCTTCACTTGATCGTCCTCAACAGCCGTTAGCGGTCCGAGTCCGGCATCTGCTGTTATTTTGGCTGCAATGTCGGCAACAGTAACCTCACCGAACGGATTTTCCGGATCTGGCTTCGTTGTTGGCTTAGGTGTAGGCGATGGCGTCGCCATTGTAATGGTGGAAGGCGTTGGCGTTGCCGAAGGCTTCACACTTGGTTTCTGTGTTGGAATAACTGCGCCTGGCTGTTTAGTTGGCTTCTCTGTCGGTGCCGGCTTTGGTGTTGAAGCTGGCTTCTTGGTCGGCATAGCCACTTCTGTTTTTTTCGATTCCGAGTCCTTGATCGGTCTTTTTGTCTCCGCAGGCTTCTCGGTTGAAGCATCCTTCGTCGGTGCTAATGTGCTTGCAGGCTTCTCGGTTGAAGCGTCCTCCGCAGGAGCTGCCGTAGCCGCCGGCTCTTCCGTTGCAGTTGGCGTTATCGTCGAAGCAGGCTCTTTTGTCGCTGCTGACTCATCCGCCGGATCTGTCGCTGTAAGCTCATCGGCTGCGCTCGTCGTATGGGTTTGGTTAACGCTATTTTTCTCTTCATTGGCACCATTGCTGCAGCCAGCTGCCATGACGGTAATCATGATCGCAAATATCGCCACGGAATTTTTAATCGGAAACATCTAGTTAGCCCCTTTAATCATCGTTGTATATTAGACGTTAGTTTAGTTTGGAAAGTTGCTAGATTCATATTCTTATGGTTCTTGCCAAGGATGAGAACGAATCAAATGGGTAAACAGCGTACAAAGAATTAACAGATTTATTCCGTAATCAACGTGATTAAGTTGTACGTTGAGAAATCATCGAGACGACCGATAATCATCAGTTCTGGGTTGAAGGTAAAGGGTGGCTGTTTCAAGATGAGCAAATTTAAACAAACTAATAACCACATTAGTAGAATTACCAATATTCTCAATAAATACATTGTTTTATTAAGGAGAGGATTGGGATAGAACAACCTACATTAATTCCAGGAGATTTCGAACCCGTTTAAATATACGGGAGAGATGCACGACGATGAAACGGGACTTTACTTTTTGAAATCTCGATACTATGATCCAGTTTCGGGCCGCTTCATTAGTAAGGATACATTCGAAGGAATAATAACGAATCCGATGTCATTAAATCCGTACACATATGCTTACAATAACCCTGTAATGTATATTGATCCATCAGGGCATATGGCATTATGGCAAATTGATAATTTGCTGAGTGTGATTGCACAATCCGGCGTTGATGCGGTACTGGATATCCTGCAGACACCAAATGCGTTGTACCAGCTGATACGCGGCATAGTAAGCGGAGATGTAAACTTCGGAGACTTGGCATACGCTGTCGGATCGTCATTGGTTAGTCCATTCGAATATTTGGCACGGAATTCGAAGGAAGTGTTTTCTGGCAAACCTAGTGATGCTGGGGTCTTCGAATATGGCAAACAGCTAGGGAATGTGCTTCAGATGATAATGGGAAGCAGCGCTGCGATCAAGATTCTGACGAAGGCGCTCCCTAAGCTCGGCCAAGCTTTGAGTAAATTTCATAATAAAGAGAAGGGTAAAGAGACGGCAGCTTGTAATTGCTTTACATCAGGGACCAAAGTGCTAACAGACGAAGGGGAGAAAAATATCGAAGACATTGAAGTCGGAGATAAGGTTCTTTCCAAGAATGAAGAGACTGGCGAGCAGGCTTACAAGGAAGTCACGCATTTGTATCGAAATGATAAAAAGATCACCTATAAACTTACAGTAGGAGATCAAATTATTGAAACAACCGATAATCATCCGTTTTGGGTTGAAGGTAAGGGTTGGGTACTAGCGGCAGACTTGCAGGTGGGGGATAAACTACAGCAGAGCAATGGAAATACCTTGACGATTGATAAAATTAACATTATTAAACACGATGAGAAAGTTAAGGTTTACAATTTTACTGTTGCTGATTTCCATACCTACTTTGTAAGTGACTTGGGAATTTGGGTTCATAATATTGACTGCTTGGATAGCAAGTATTACCTCAACCAAGCGCTGAAACAACAAAATTTATCAAGTGTACCTGCAGCTGCAGGGAAATGGAAGCAAAAGTGGTCTCAAGATGGGTATGATTTTGAAGCTAGGGTTCATGCGGCAGACCCTAGTTACGGGAAAACCGGGAATATTTATAGGATTGCACGAAGGCAACAGGGGACTGATGCAAATGATCAAGGTTATGGATGGGAATATATTGACCAAAACGGAGTATGGCATCATACTAATACATTAAAACCATCGAGTCCTAACTATAATGCACAAGCAGCGGCTGATACACATATTCAACTACCTTAAAGGACGTGAATTCTATGAGTGAAAATGGAATTTCATTAATAATTGACAAAATAAATAATCATATTCGAAAAGAACTGTGGTTCGATTTTGAAATAATTGAATATGGACAAAATGAACTTTTAGTTGGTGGGGGGAAAAGTTTATCGTACCCTCATGAATTAGAAATTCACTTTAAGGATGTGTTTTTCGTTTCAGCACCCGTAGAATGGCGTACGGATACATCGAATAATGTATTATTTATTCTTGAAGGAGAGGAAGTATACAAAGTAAATAGAAAATTTCAAGTTGAACAGGGTTATCATATTTTTAAGTTTGTTCCTGAGGATTATCCGGAAGATTTTGGTTGTTTAGTTGGTGCAAGAAGTTTGGAGGTTAAGTTTCTAGAGCTGACAAAATAATATTTGCTTGAATGACCTTGAGGCGGCAAATTCTCAAGGTCTTTCTTTTACTCCACCAGTGCCGATAGAATAGGGCGGCACGGCCTGAAAGAACTTAACCCTCATCACCCCCGTATGATATTCCTCTAACATGCCTGTGTGCAAGCGTCAAGCGCACCCGCAAGTCAAGGCAAACACGGTCATTTAAAGCAAATGTTCGCCATTTGGCCATCTCTGGCAGCAGGATACAGAGCTCGTAATGCGAATAAATAGCGTATGGAAAAACAAACGAACATTCATCCCCTTACCATAGAAGAACTATATAAGATGAACTAAATATTGGAAAACTATGGTAAGGATTTGGCTTATGCATGTCGAAGAGACAGGCAGGAAATCAGAATGGAAAACACAGTTGCATTTCAAGAAATCGAAACCGCGATGAAAAAAGCAAAGGATCATCGGATGTACGAACTGTACCAGACACTTTATTTGTTTCTGCAAGGAACCGAAGTGGAGCAGATTGACCTTATCATCAACCGAAATGCAAAAACGGTAAAGGGTTACATCTAGGCTTATAAAACAGGAGGACTTCCTGGTCTGCAATTGAACCATTCTCCAGGCGCACCTGTCCGACTAACCCAAGAACAGCAGGAAAAGTTGAAGCAGATCATTGTGGGCTCCATTCCGCATGATGTGGGTTTTACTGCACGGCACAATTGGACACTGGAGATCATTGCTGCCTATATCAAACAGGAATTTGGCCAGTCGTATTCGCTTCGTGGCATCTCCAAAATGATGCACCGTCAGGGACTAAGCTACACCAAACCAACCTATACCTTGGCAGCGGCTGATGAAGAAAAACAAAGGGTATTTTCAGAAGCTACGTTTCCGCATTTAAAAAAAGATACATGAATGACGAAATCGACCATTTGCTATTTGAAGACGAGTCCATGATCCGCGATTACCAAACGATTCAAAAAACGTGGTTTCTCCGCGGCAAGCAGCGTATCATCCAAACCACAGGCAAACATCGCGGTGTAAAGCTTCTTGCAACCGTCGATTACGCAACAGGCAAGCTGGTGTGGCAGGAAGATGAACAGTATACAGCCGAGACCTTTTTAGATTTAAAGTCATCACCGCCTATCCCAAAGACAAAATCGTGATCGTATTAGACAATGCTAGAATTCATCATGCAAAGCTACTCGCACCATTCCGGACGAGATGAAAGATCGACTTGAACTTGTATTCTTGCCTCCATACAGCCCGAAACTCAATATTGTCGAAGGTTTGTGGAAATGGCTCAAATCAGATGTCATTAACAACGTTTTTTACCACACAGTCGAAGAGATTCGCCAACGTGCAACAATTCATGGATGAGATAATGAAAACCCTTTTGACCATCATCGACCGTCTTTGTGTTAGGTTTTAATCAGGATATTCAATAGTTCAACTTATATAGAGTTAAAGTTTATCCTGAATTTCGAAAGTCCATAGTAATGAGCCTTAATACACGATGTCATAGGGGACTACTTCCAAAAATGTAAGTGGAAATGATGAATCGACAGGTATTGCTAGATTTTAGCAT